>PKEA01000042.1 GCA_002862805.1 Flavobacteriaceae bacterium
ACTTTCAATATAATTTGAGAGGAGAAAATAGGATAAGTACAAATGATTCTTTATTCTTCAAACCTCAAATGTTCAGAGATGCAAAATCGGGTTTTCAACATACAATTCCTGTTAGCACCAATTTTAAAATATTTAAATATTTTAGTGTTACTACTAGTGCAAACTATAATGAAGTTTGGACTTTTAATACCATAAATAAATATTTTAGTTCAACTGATAACGAAGTTATTACAGATGACATTAAAGGTTTTGATGCTTTTAGAACATACAACTTTACCTCGAGTATTGGTACTACTATATATGGTACTTTTAATTTTGGAGAAGAGAAAAAAATTCAAGCTATAAGACATGTAATGAGACCAAACGTTTCTTATGGTTATACTCCAAGTTTTGAAAAATATTACGATACATATGCAATTGATGCAACAGGAAACACTTATCAAGAATATACTAGATTTGAAGGTGGAATATTTGGATCACCAAGTCAAAGTAATTCAAATATTTTAGGATTCTCTTTAAGTAATACATTTGAAGCAAAAGTTACTGATAAAGAAAGTAAGGACGGAATGCCTAAAAAAGTAATGTTATTGAATAACTTAAACTTTTCTGCAGATTATAATATAAATGCTGATTCTACAGCTTGGTCTCCAATGCGAGTTAGCGGTGGAACGCAATTCTTTAAAAATAAAATGAATGTTAATTTTGCAACTACATTAGATCCTTATGCTATTGACAATTCTGGAAATAGAATAGATACTTGGAATATCGATAATGGAGGTAGTTTGTTTAGAATGACTAGTGCAAATATGACATTAAATTATAGTTTTTCAAGTAATGATACAAAAAAATCAGAGCAAACCCAACAAAATGGCGGTAGAGGAGATGATTTATTTGGTACAGGTGTAGATCTAAGCAATAGTAAACAAAGCTTATTTGACAAAAATGATGAAGATAATAAAGGTGAAACAAAAGAAAACAAATGGTACAATACAGAATTACCATGGGACTTACGTTTAGCTTATTCTGTGACTTATAATAATAGTAACAGGCAAAATGAAATTTCTTCAAATTCGTTAATGATGTCTGGAAATATTGAATTAGCACCAAGATGGAAAGTTGGATTTTCTTCAGGATATGACTTTAAACAACAAGGAGTAACATTTACACAATTACGTTTTGAACGAGATTTAGAAAGTTGGAGAATGAGTTTAAATTGGGTTCCATATGGTACAAATACATATTGGGGATTCTTTATAGGAATTACTTCTTCAGTTTTAAGTGATATTAAATGGGATAAACGTCAATTACCAGATAGAGTTTTTCAATAAAATTTAGCTAACTACTTATTTATACACATCATGAAAAAAATAATTTTCACCAAAAATGCACCAGCTCCTATTGGCCCCTATAACCAAGCGGTTTTGGTAAACAATACATTATACACCTCTGGACAAATTGCTATTGATCCAAAAACAAACGAGTTAGTTTTAGATACTATAGAAAATGAAACTAAAATGGTAATGGAAAATATGAAAGCAGTTTTAGAAGCGGCTGAAATGAATTTTAGCGATGTTTTTAAAGCTACTATCTTTATTAGCGACATGAATAATTTTGCCAGAATTAATGCTGTTTATGGCGCTTATTTTGATGAAAAAACAGCTCCTGCAAGAGAAACGGTTGAAGTGGCTTGTTTACCTAAAAATGTAAACGTTGAAATTTCAATGATAGCTTGTAAGTAGTCGATATAACAAAAAATAAAAAGGCGATTCTTCAATTTAGAAGAATCGCCTTTTTATTGTAAATATTAAAACTTAAAATTAATCCATTAACAAGGCATTCATTAACATTTGTGCTGTAGCCTCGTTTGTAGCCAATGGAACATTATGCACATCACAAATACGAATAAGCATAGAAATATCGGGTTCGTGAGCATGGCTAGAATTTGGATCTTTAAAAAATAAAACCATTTTTGTTTTGCCCTCTGCTACTCTAGCTGCAATTTGTGCATCGCCACCTTGCGGACCTGAAAGCATTTTTTTAACTTTAATTCCTACTGATTCTACCTTTCCTCCAGTGGTTCCTGTTGCAATTAACTTAATATTTTCTTCAATAAGAATATGTTTATTTTTATTCAAAAACTGCACCATATCAGCTTTTTTACCATCGTGTGCAATTACTGCGATTTCCATTTTTTTATTCATTTTTTTTATGAATTTAAAATATGATAATTAATTAAGCCTTCCATAGGTTTTACATAAACATTACCTATTTGTAATCCGTGAGAATGTAATGCTTCGGTTAATTCTTCTTTTAAATAATAAGCTATTGAACCAATAAAGTGAATAGGAACTTCTTTAGCATTTTCAAATTGTAAAATATTATGTTCAATGAATAATTGAATTTCTTCGTTAATATATTTTTTACAAAAAGAAGTATTTTTATGTTCTATTAAAAACTTTGCAAAAGAAGCTAAAAATGCATTTGGATTAGGTTCTTTGTATAATTTATTTTTAATAAAATCGGCATCTAAATTATATTGTTGTTCTAGTTTTTCTCTCAAATAAATTGGCATTTCATTGAAATAATAACCACGAATAATATGTCTTCCAAAACGATTACCGCTACAATCATCCATAACAATATAACCTAAAGAAGTGATTTTTTGATGTAATTTTTCTCCATCAAAATAACTACAATTAGAACCTGTTCCAAGAATACAAACTATCGCCTTTTCTCCTTTTGGAGTTGTTCCAAAAACTGCAGCATAAGTATCTTCATATACTTGAATTTCAGCATTTTGAAAATAGTTTTGCAGCAATTCTTTTAAATACATCTTCATTTTTTCGGTACCGCAACCAGCACCATAAAAGAAAACCTTTTCTATATTTTTTTTATTAGTTGATATTGATTCATTTGTACTTATACGTTCAATAATTTCATCACCAGATAATACTGACGGATTTAAACCTAAAGTTGCCGTAGAAAAAAGAGTTCCTCCGTTATTGTCTACTGCTGTCCAATCCGCTTTTGTAGAACCACTATCAACTAATAATATCATTTATTTCAAATTTGCTACGTGAATAGATAAATCTACTAATTTACTTGAATAACCATATTCATTATCATACCAAGATACTATTTTGAAAAAAGTACTATTTAAACCAATTCCTGCTTTTGCATCAACAATTGAAGTTCTTGGGTCAGAATTAAAATCAGTAGAAACTACATCTTCTTCAGTATAACCCAAAATTCCTTTCATTGAAGTTTCTGATGTTTTCTTAATAACTGCCATAATTTCTTCATAAGTAGTTTCTTTTGCCACTTTAACCGTTAAATCTACAACAGAAACATCAGCTGTAGGAACTCGCATTGCCATTCCTGTTAATTTTCCGTTCAATTCTGGAATTACTTTTCCTACTGCTTTTGCAGCACCAGTTGAAGCTGGAATAATATTTAGTAAAGCAGAACGACCACCACGGAAATCTTTTTTAGAAGGTCCGTCAACCGTTAATTGTGTTGCAGTTGTTGCATGAATAGTTGTCATTAAAGCTTCCACAATTCCGAAATTATCATTGATTACTTTTGCTAAAGGTGCCAAACAATTTGTAGTACAAGAAGCATTAGAAACAATGGTATCAGTAGCTTTTACACTTTCGTGATTTACACCCATTACAAACATAGGAGCATCTGCAGATGGAGCAGAAATAACTACTTTTTTTGCACCACCATTAATATGATATTGTGCTTTTTCTAAAGTAGTAAAAATTCCTGTACATTCGGCAACAATATCGGTTCCTACTTCATTCCATTTTAAGTTGTTTGGATCTTTTTCAGCAGTTACTCTAATATGTTTATTATTTACATATAATTTTCCTTCTTTTACTACAACTTCACCAGCAAATTTTCCATGTACAGAATCGTATTTTAGTAAATAAGCTAAATGATCTACATCTAATAAATCATTGATAGCAACTACTTCAATATTATCTCTATTTATAGTTTCTCTTAAAACAAGTCTTCCTATTCTTCCAAATCCGTTTATTCCTAATTTAATTTTTGACATTTTAATTTTTTTTAATTGTTAATTTGCTTGATTAGTTGTGTGTTTATCTTAGCAATTATACAATGAAATTATGTAGACATTATGTCTGACACTCTAATTAATTCTTTATCTATTTCGAAATGACCCTTAATGGCTTGTTCTAAAGGAGTTAAGACTATTTTGTCGCTTAATATTCCTGCCATAAAGTTAGATTTCCCTTCTAATAATGCTTCGACTGCTTTAACTCCAAGCCTTGAGGCTAAAACTCTATCAAAACATGATGGCGCTCCGCCACGTTGCATATGACCTAAAACAGAAACCCTAACATCATATTCTGGCATATGTTCTTCTACATAATCTTTTAGTTCGAAAACGTTTTTACCTGTTTTATCACCTTCAGAAACGACTACGATACTTGATGATTTTCCTGATTCTTTACTGCGCTTTAATGATTCTAAAAGTCGATCTAAACCTAAATCTTCCTCAGGAATAAGAATCTCTTCTGCACCTGCTCCAATACCTGTATTTAAGGCAATATGACCTGCATCTCTTCCCATGACTTCAACAAAGAAAAGTCGGTTATGAGAACTAGCTGTATCCCTAATTTTATCAATAACATCAACTACAGTATTTAAGGCAGTATCGTATCCAAGAGTGTGGCTTGTTCCAAAGATATCATTATCGATAGTTCCTGGAATTCCTATTACTGGGAAATTGAATTCTTTATTAAAAATTTCAGCTCCTGTAAAAGAACCATCACCACCAATTACAACGAGTGCATCAACATTAGCTTTTTTTAAATGATTGTATGCTTTTTTTCTACCTTCAGCAGTCATAAAATCTTTTGATCGGGCAGATTTTAAGATAGTTCCACCTTTATTGATAATATTATTGACTGAACGAGGTCCCATTTCTTTAAAATCGCCTTCAATCATTCCTTGATAACCTCTATAGACTCCTAAACAATTGACATTATGATACGCGCAAGTTCTTACAACTGCACGAATTGCAGCATTCATTCCTGGAGAATCTCCTCCAGAAGTTAATACAGCAATTTTATTAATATTTGTTGACATAGTATTTTATATATGTAAATTTAAAAAAAGGAAATGAAAAACAACTACTCAATCTCAGGAACTTTTAATGGTTCCTTTTCTTTTTCAGCTTCAGGAATAGGTTTTTTTCTTGTTTCTTGTGTCCAATTCATATAATCAGGAGAAAGTTCAGAGTCTGAAGATTGATTTGAAGAATTAGAATCAGAATTAGTTTGCTTATCTTTCTTTTTAAATATTTTTTTTAACATTTCACCAAATGTATCAAAATCTATACTATAGGTTAATCCAATTCCTTGTGTGTAACCAATATTTCCTCCAATATTATAATTTAAATCATTTTCACGATTAAAAACATGAGCTTGAAGTGTACCATCTTCGTTAAGCTTCATCTGAATTTCAAGATTTCCTACCAAAACAGATTGAGAGACACCACCTACAGGAACTCCTACTTTTCCATTAATTGAAATTTTATCATTAATTTGAGTGTTTAATGTAACACCTACTCTGTCTGATATTTGATTAACTCTATCTCCTTGACTGTAATCTAACCCAAATTTAAGCATACTATCTTCATCAGCAAAAATATCGCTTAAAATAGCACTTACACGTTCAAACAAAGGACCATAAGCAACATTACCAGCATTTTCGGCAGTCATAAAAGAGCCTGTTGAAAGTAAAGCCATTGCTTGAGTTTGTCTTGTATCTTTATTTTGTAATCGATAATCTATTTCGCTCTTTAGAACCGAACTTACATTAGGGAAATCAATATTAAAATCGGGTTCTGGATTACTTATTGTTCCATTTAAAAGAATAGAAACATTTGTAATTACTTTTTTATTAAAAGTTGCGCTTTCTAATAATAATGCAGGATTAGCTTCTGTAGTATAAATCGCTTCTAAATCTAAGTTTGCACCTAAAGGTTCACCTTCCCAGCGAATAGTTCCTCCTTTTTTAACATTAAATTTTTTATCTATTAAACCTCCATATTTAAAATTATACTCCCCTTCTTCAACAATAAAATCTCCGTACATGAGGAATTTACCTAAAGTGTTAATTTCAATATGCATTGAGCCATAGCCACTTCCGTTCATTGAATGTCCTGAATCTCTATCTAAAATAATTTCAATATTAGCATTTGTATCTACATCAAAATCTAGTTCTAGTTCTATTCCTTGATATTTATTCTTTTCAATTGCTTTTTCTCCTTTTAAACTGTATTTATCTTTTGCTTTTACAAAATTTAAAAAAGAATTATCTCCCATTGACTCTGAATCGCTCACTGGGATTTTTATTTCGGTTCCTTTTTCTGAAGCACCATTAACTTTAATAACAAGAGCATTTGTTGGTCCTTTTACCGATGCAAAACCATTCATAAATGCAGTACCAAAATAATAAGCATCTTCACTATCTTTAGTATCTAAGGCTAGTAAATTATTTGATTTAATTTCTAAATCTATTTCCCAATCGGCAAAAACATCATGTCTTACATTACCATGTAAAACACCTTTTGTTTTATGCTTAGTATCAGTAATTTCAATATTTCTAAAAATAAATTGATGTTCAGTAACATCTATAATTGCATTTTTTTCAAAGTCATAATTTACATTTAAATAAGGAACTTTAACTCCTGAATTATTTAAATATAAACGACCATCTATTTCAGGATCAATTAAAGAACCACCTATTGTAGCTTTACCGGTTGCATTTCCTCTCACATCAGATAAAATTGAACTTAGTAAAGGTCCGAAAGCACTTATGTCAAACTTATCAAATCCAGCTTCTAAATTAAGTTCCGTTTCTTTTTCAAAATAATTTAAATCACCTTGTAAAGTAAAACGTTCATCTTCATCTTGCTTTAATTTTGAATCAATAAAAAACTTATTAAAATCTTTATTTCCTTTAATGTTAAAATCTAAATTTCCTAAAGCAATATTGTTTATTTGTAAATTATCAATTGTAAGCTGAGATTCTGGTTTATATATTGTGTTGTTTTGTACATATTTAATCATTCCGTTTAAGTTTCCATCAAACTTTAAACTATCAACAGAAGGCGTAATTTTATTGATATCAATATCTTTAAATGTTAAATTAAAATCTTTGTAAGTTGAATCTTTTAGCTTTCCATAAAAGTTCATTTTTTGGTTATTATGTGACAAAGTAAAGTTTCGGAAATCAAAATTGGATAATTTTTTATCAAAAACAATTTTGTTTTCTTTTTCTTCATTTTCATTTATAAACCAAATATAATCTTTGAAATTAAGTTCTGATTTTTTGAAACCTACAACCGAATTTTTATTTTCGTCAATAGTATGATAAAGGTTTAAATCAAATTTATCATCGCTTTTTTTTCCACCTTTAAACTCAGTTCTTACAAATAATGTGTCATTCATTGTTACATTAATAAGGCTGAAATCGGCAATTTTATAATTCTTATTTCTAATAGAATCCATTTCTATATAAGTGTTGTATAAAGGATTCTTATTATCTATATCGATTTTTATATTATTAAAATAATTTTCAAAAGCAATAACTTCTGGAGCATTGAAATCAAATTCAAACTTTCCTTCATCAGCATTAATTTTACCTTTAAACTTTGTGTTTTCGGAAATTGAAACATCTGGAATAAATATATCAATAATTTTATTGTAAATTGAAAATTCAAAATCTAAGTATTGACCCGATTTTAGTTCATTTGGGGTATAGTTTGCATATAAACTACCAACAGCATTTTCTAGTATCTTTTTAACTTCATCAATTTTATATTTACCAACTACTTTTCCTGTAATTATATCTGGCGAATTAACAGTAATTGTTCTTACCTTATCATTATCAAAGCTTGATGTTAGTTGAAATTCATCAAAAACATAATGTTCTTTTGTATTTAAATAAGAAGCGCCATTTACATTTAAAACACCTTCCAAATCATCAAAAGTATTTCCTTTTGCATCTAAAGTTACATTCCCTTTAAATATTGATATGGTGTCAATTGTTGAAAAATGTAATGCAGCTAAATCAATATAATCAATTTGAGTTTTAAAATTGTAGTTTTTAACTTTCGAACTTAAATCGACTAATCCGTTAAAATCTAAACGTAAATTTGGATCATTACTATTTAAATATCCTTTAAAATAAGGCATTTTCATAGTTCCATCCACTTCAATATTTGAATAATTGTATTTGTTATAGTACAATTTATCTATTTTTCCTTTAATTTTAGTGTTTAAATATTTTGTGTTGAATCCTTTTCCATCAACATCAACTTGTAAAGTCGCAGCACCTAAATCGTTTTGATTTAAGAAATTTCCAACATTAAAATTCTCTAATTCAATATGTCCTTGATAAGAAGCATTGTCAATATTATCAATATTTTGAAGCGATAAATCTGCATCAATAGCGCCCAGAAAAGAAGTTAAATATACTTTCGAATTTATATATGTACTTGTAAGCTCAACATTTCCGTTTAAATTGATGTTTTCAAGTTTTTTTAAGTTAGAAGGTAAGTTATCGCCTAAAATTCGAGGTAAAATGTGATTTAACTTCTCATAACTTGATGATAAATTGTCAAAATTTCCTTTAATGTAAAACGATTGTGTCTTATCAAAAAGATATTTAAACGTAACGTTTCCGGTAATTTCTGAATGATATTTATCTGTTAATTTTAAATTATGAGTTGTAAAATTATTTAAGGTACCTAAAAGATGTGTGTCAATAAAAAACTTATTGTCCTTACCAAATTCATTATAAAAATAATTTAAATCGTTTGAAGCAATTATGGCTTTATCAAATTCAGCGTCAAAAACAACTTTATTATTAAAGTCAGAAAAATCTTCTCTCTTATATTTTAACTCAACTCTACCAATCATTTCAGATTCTTGAGTTGTAGCATTTAGGTTTTCTAATAATATGTTAGATTTTGTATAAGTAAATTTCGATTTTAAGTTTTCAACAAAAAGACCTCTGTAATCTTTAAATGAAAGTTTATTAATGTTCGTATAAACATTTGGCCCTTTAATATAAAAGTCTTCAATTAAACCATTTAACTGACTAAAATCAATTATTTTAGGAGTTTCTAAATTATTATCCGTGTACCTAAATCTACTTCTAAAAATAGTCATTGAAGAAGCTTTCATTCTAAATCTACCAGAAGAAGGTGAACCATCATCAAAAGCATCAATAAATCGATCTAAATTGGTGTCTTTTTCACCTTTATACTGAGTTAACTTACAATCTAAACCATCAAGAACAACATCGCCTAAGTAAGGATGACCACTATCATAAAGTTTCTTAAAATCTAAAATTGAACTATTTAACCTATCAATATAAAAAAGAGTATCTTTATGATGATCTCTAACAAGAATATTTCCTAATTTAACAGTACCAAATGGGGTAATTGTTAAATTTTTAATAGTTATATCTGTTCCATATGCTTTATTTAATTCATTTGTAGCATATTTACCAAAATAAGTTTGCACAAATGGCAACGACAAAACGATACTCAGAAGAAGTAGTAAAATTAAAATTCCGACAATAATTCGGAGGAATATTTTTTTAAATTTTTTGATACTCTATTTTATTTTAAATTTGTGCTTTGGTAATTGAACAAAAATAAGGTTTTTTGTACGATACTAAATAACTTTTAAGTCAAATTTCGTGCCTTTTTATATGAATAACAATAAAATTTACACTTTAGCCATTGAAAGTTCTTGCGATGATACATCTGCAGCGGTTTTATTAAACGATAAAGTGCTCTCAAATGTTGTCGCAGGTCAACCAATCCATGTACAATACGGAGGTGTAGTTCCAGAACTTGCTTCAAGAGCACATCAGCAAAATATTGTCCCAGTGGTTGATGTTGCTTTAAAAAAAGCAGGCATTACTAAAGAACAATTAAATTGTATTGCTTTTACTCAAGGTCCAGGATTAATGGGTTCGTTGCTTGTTGGTGGTTCTTTTGCAAAATCTATGAGCATGGCATTAGAAATTCCACTAATTGCAATTAACCACATGAAAGCCCATATTTTAGCCCATTTTATTGACGAAGAAGGTTATGATAAACCAGAATTTCCATTTTTAGCATTAACCATAAGTGGCGGACATACTCAAATTGTTCAAGTGAATAGTTTTTTTGATATGAAAATTATTGGAGAAACTACTGATGATGCTGTGGGTGAAGCTTTTGATAAAAGCGCAAAGATACTTGGACTTCCTTATCCAGGAGGACCATTAATTGATAAATATGCAAATGAAGGAAATCCAAAAGCTTTTCCCTTTACTAAACCAAAAGTAGACGGTTTGAATTTTAGCTTTAGCGGATTAAAAACTCAAATTTTATATTTTGTTCAAAAACAAGTTAAAGAAAACTCAAATTTTATTGAAGAAAATAGAAATGATATTTGTGCCTCAATTCAACATACGATTATCAATATATTAATGGATAAATTAACAAAAGCTGTTGAGGAAACGGGAATTAATAGAATTGCAATTGGCGGTGGAGTTTCAGCTAATTCTGGTATAAGAAAAACATTGAAAGAAGCAGAAAATAAATACGGTTGGAAAACACATATTCCAAAATTTGAATACACAACTGACAACGCTGCAATGATAGGAATTGTAGGCTATTATAATTATCTTGAACAAAATTTTAGCGAAGCAAATGTAGTTTCAAAAGCACGAATTGAATTTTAATTATTATGCAACTATTTTATAATTCTGAATTAAAACAAAACGATACTATTTTTACTTTCGATAAAGAAGAAAGTAGACATATTATTAAGGTTTTACGAAAAAAAGAAGGTGATAATATTCATATTACCAATGGATTAGGATTTCTTTTTATATCTGAAATTACCATTGCTTCTGAAAGAAAATGTGAAGTTCAAATTAAAGAAACTCAGTTTTTTGAACCCAATAATTACAATTTACATATTGCTGTTGCGCCAACAAAAAATAATGATAGAATTGAATGGTTTTTAGAAAAAGCTACCGAAATTGGCATCAACGAAATTACACCTATTATTTGCGATCATTCTGAACGAAAAGTATATAAAAAAGATCGTGGTGAGAAAATTATTCAAGCCGCAATGAAACAATCTTTACATTTTTATATTCCAATACTTAACGAACCTATTTCGTATTCAGAATTTATTAAAAAGGAGTTTTCTGCTCATAAATTCATAGCTCATTGCGAAGAAACAGAAAGAAAATCATTTAAAAATGAAATTCAACCAAAACAAGATATTCTTATTTTAATTGGTCCGGAAGGCGATTTTTCAACAAAAGAAATTAACTTAGCTATTCAAAATAAGTACAAACCGGTAACTTTAGGAACTACAAGATTACGAACAGAAACCGCTGCTTTAGTAGCATGTCATACAACTGCTCTTATAAATGAAGAATAAATTTTATCTTTTTATAACTATACTTTTTGTACACACTTTTTTGTTTGCACAGGATATCGCTGTTGTAAAATATTCTGGCGGTGGAGATTGGTATGCAAATCCTACTTCATTGCCTAATTTGATTCAGTTTTGCAATCAAAACATCAATACTAAAATTAGCCCTAAAATTGCTACTGTTGAAGTTGGAAACGCTGATATTTTTTCTTATCCATTTGTTCATATGACAGGCCACGGAAACGTTGTTTTTAGTCCAAATGATGTCCAAAACTTGAAAAATTACTTGAATTCTGGTGGTTTTTTGCATATTGACGATAATTATGGAATGGATGAATACATTCGAAAAGAGATAAAAAAAGTCTTTCCAAACGAAGAATTAAAGGAAATTCCAATATCGCACGAAATTTTTCAAAAACCTTATAATTTTCCAAACGGATTACCAAAAATTCACGAACACGACAATCTACGTCCGCAAGCATTTGGAATTTTTGTAAATAATCGATTGGTTTTGCTTTATACTTTTCAATGCGATTTAGGCGACGGTTGGGAAGACACTGAAGTGCACAACGACCCTATTGAAATAAGAGAAAAAGCTCTAAAAATGGGCGCAAATATTATTAATTACGTATTTAATAATTAGAAAATAAAAAATTGGAACAATTAAATCATTATAACACCGATTTTAAAGAGCAAAAGTTTCCTATAACCGTTGTTTGTGATGAAGTTTATTTTCAACAAAATATAGGAAGCATTTTTAGAATTTGTGATGCTTTTGGAGTTGAAAGTATCATTTTTATTGGAGAACATTTTATACTTTCTGAAAGAAAAGTAAATAAAACTTCGCGAAATACACATAAAACAATTCCTTTTGAAATTATTAGAGAAAAAAACGAACTAATTCGTAAACTTCAAAATAAAGATTTTCAAATTATTGCATTAGAAATTACAGATTCAAGCACTCCAATTGATAAGATTGAAATTACAAACAAACCTATTATTTTAATTATAGGAAGTGAAATATATGGTGTTTCAAAAGAGTTATTAGCACTAGCGAACATAACTACTCATATTCCTATGTTTGGGAAAAACAGCAGTATGAATGTTGCCAATTCATTGTCAATTTCACTTTACGAGATTGTAAAACAGCTTTCATTATAATATTTTACTTATTTTTGAAAATGAATTCAAACGAACTAACTAAGGGGCTTTTAAAAACTATTGCAATAATATTCGTAATATTATTAACTTGTTTTTTAATTTATAAGATTTCAGCCGTTTTAATTTATGTTATTATTTCAATTGTTTTTACCCTAATTGCAAATCCAATAGTCCTATTTCTAAAAAACAAATTAAAGTTTAAAAACACACTCGCAGTTATCACCACATTATTTTTATTTTTAGCATTAATTACTGGTTTTTTCTTAATGTTTGTTCCGTTAATTATTGATCAAGGAGAGAACTTATCATTATTGAATATTAATTCTTTAGAAAAAAACTATGAAGATGTAATTAACAACTTAACTTTATATTTAGCTAATTATAATATAGACGTTCTAAAAGTTATAGAATCTACAAACATTACATCATCTTTAAATTTTAAGTTAATTCCCGAGTTCTTCAACAGCTTTATTAATACACTTGGAAATGTTGGTATGGGAGTTGCATCTGTCTTTTTTATTTCTTTTTTCTTATTGAAAGATAGAGCTCGTTTTTTTGATACTTTTAAAACTATTCTTCCAAAAAATCAAAAAAATCAAGTTCTAACTTCCATAGATAAAATTACACATTTATTATCAAGATATTTTATTGGTTTATTACTTCAATTATTAATCATTTTTATTCTAAACGGACTTGTTTTTATCATTTTTGGAGTTTCAAATGCTTTTACAATCGCACTTTTATGTGCCATTTTAAATATCATTCCCTATGTAGGTCCATTAATTGGTATGTTTGCTGCAGCAATTTTAATTCTTATTAGCGGTATAAGTGGTGATTTTATTAATGATGCTATACCTACTACAATATATGTTCTTATAGGTATGTTTGTTGTTCAATTAATAGATAATAACATTAATCAACCAATAATTTTTTCTAAAAGTACAAAATCACATCCTCTAGAAATATTTTTAGTAATCATAATCTCTGGAGTATTATTTGGGATTGTAGGAATGATTTTAGCAATACCTACTTATACTGTCTTAAAAGTTATAGGAAAGAGTTTTTTTCCTGAAAATCTTATTATCAAGATATTAACGAAAAACATATAAATTGAATTTTAAACAATTACTTTCATCCAAAATTCAAGAATTTATCAATTCCAATTTAGATACTGACGTTACACGACTAGCGTTATCTAAAAATCCGTTTCCAGAAATTGAATACACTTCAATAATTAACCAAATTAAAGCAAAACAAAAGTCAAAAGAAAAGCTTCCTCTTTGGTATACCACATCAAATATTATCTTTCCTTCGAATATCTCGGTCGAACAAACTTCATCTGAAGTAACAGCTAAATACAAATTAGAAATTGTTTCTGGAGATACATTAATAGATTTAAGTGGCGGATTTGGTATAGATGATTATTATTTTTCTAAGAAAATAAAATCGGTAACACATTGTGAAATTAATTCAGAATTATCTAAAATAGTTGCTTATAATTTTAATGTACTTAATGCTATCAATATTAAATGTATTAATCAAAATAGCACCGATTATTTAAAAGAAAGTAATGACTTTTTTGATTGGATTTATATAGATCCGTCAAGAAGAAATGAAAAAAAAGGAAAAGTATTTATGTTTGAAGATTGTGAACCAAATGTTCCTGATTTACTGACTTTATATTTTTCAAAATCAAACAATATTCTTATAAAAACTGCACCACTACTCGATTTACAAGCTGGTATTGAAGAGCTGAAACACGTAAAAAAAATACATATAGTTGCAGTGCAAAATGAAGTAAAAGAATTACTCTGGGAAATAACAAAAGGTTATGAAGGTATAGTAAAAATAGTTTCTGTGAATATTGAAAAAGATAAACAAACTTTTGTAGAAACAATTCATCAAAAAGAATATAATGTTGAATTTTCTTTACCTTTAAAATATGTTTACGAACCTAATGCTTCTATACTAAAATCGGGTTCGTTTGATGCTATTTCTCAAATTTATGATTGTCAAAAATTACACAAAAACTCACATCTATATACTTCAAATACTTTAATTGAGTTTCCCGGAAGAAGATTTATAATTGAAAACATCATTACTTTACAAAAGAGTGAAGTAAAAGAACATCTTATTGGAAAAAAAATGAATATTTCAACCAGAAATTTTCCTATTAAAGTAGAAGAATTAAAAAAGAAATACAAAATAAAAGATGGTGGTACGACTTTTGCATTTTTCACCACAAATATTGAAAACAAAAAAATAGCTTTAATTTGCAAAAAAATTTAAATATGAAATACTTATTATTTATACTATTAGCAGGAACATTTTCATTTGCACAAAATAAAAACTGCAAATATGATTTTGAAGAAAAAACCGACTCAACTCTTGTAAAAGTTTTACCAGAAAAATTAATTTATGAAAGAGTTTATGGAAACTCTAAAGAAATGATTCATTTTGTTTTAATAAATAATAATGGAGTACCTACATTAAACTTACAATTCATACAAACAAGTAAAGATTTCATTCCTGCAAATTGTTTAGATAAAACGTCAAGAATTGTTTTTCAACTAACAAATGGAAAAATTGTAACCTTAGTAAGCAATACTGATGAAGTTTGTAATACGCTTATTTACAATGAAAAAGAAAAAACCAATATTAGAATACTTGATGGGTATTTTTTATTTGTAAATAGTAATTATGATGATTTAAAAAAATATCCAATTAATTTAATGCGCATTCAATTTACAAATGGTGCAAAAGATTTTGTTATTCAAAAAGAAATTAAATCGGAATTATTAAATCAAACTTTCTTTCCAGAAAATATATTTATAGACTTTTTAAATTGTGTAGAATAAAGAACTATTAAAAAAAGTTACATGTCCAAACAACAAAACTAAATAAAACAAAAAAGCCTTGCAAATGCAAGGCTTTTTTTGTGATCGCGCCAGGATTCGAACCTGGGACCTACTCATTAGAAGTGAGTTGCTCTATCCAGCTGAGCTACGCAACCATTAATCATTTTTGTCGGGGTGGCAGGATTCGAACCTGCGACCTCCTGCTCCCAAAGCAGGCGCGATGACCGGGCTACGCTACACCCCGAGAATAAAAGCGGAGAGACAGGGACTCGAACCCTGGCGACGGTTGCCCGTCGACAGATTAGCAATCTGCTCCATTACCACTCTGGCACCTCTCCTATCTCAATCTCTTGCATTAAAGAACTTATCCTTTTTTGCGATTGCAAATGTACACTTTCACTTCATATATCACAACATTTTTTACTTTTTTTTTAATAATAAAATCAAAAAAACATTGAAACAGTTCTAATTCAATAACATACATTTTAAAAAAAATCAATAAAAATTCACTTAAACAATCACTTTTTGCAAAAAAACTTTAATCAATGAAAAAATTATAGGATTAAAAATAAAAATAGTAAATTCGCATAACATTTAAAATTAAAAGAAAACATGAGTAAGAAAGTTGTAATTGTATCTGCTGTTAGAACTCCAATAGGAAGTTTCATGGGTGCTTTATCTACTGTTCCAGCAACTAAACTTGGTGCAGCAGCAATAAAAGGTGCTTTAAATAGAATTAATTTAGACCCAAATAAAGTTGATGAAGTTTTAATGGGTAATGTTGTTCAGGCAGGAAACGGACAAGCTCCGGCAAGACAAGCAGCGATTTACGCAGGATTACCAAATACAGTACCTTGTACAACAATTAACAAAGTTTGTGCTAGCGGTATGAAAGCTGTAATGCAAGGAGCACAAGCTATTATGAGTGGAGATGCAGAAGTTATTGTAGCTGGTGGAATGGAAAACATGAGTCTTATTCCTCACTATGTACATATGAGAAATGGAGTAAAGTTTGGACCAACTTCTCTTGTTGATGGAATGCAAAAAGACGGATTAGTTGACGCATATGATAACAATGCAATGGGAGTTGCAGCTGATTTATGCGCTTCTGAACATAAAATTTCTAGAGAAGACCAAGACAACTTTGCTATTCAATCTTATAAAAGATCTGCTAATGCTTGGGATGCTGGAAAGTTTGACTCAGAAATTGTACCTGTTGAAGTACCTCAAAGACGTGGAGATGCAATTATTGTATCTAGAGATGAAGAATATACTAATGTTAAATTAGATAAGATACCTGCACTTAATGCTGTTTTTACAAAAGAAGGAACAGTAACTGCTGCTAATGCTTCAACAATTAATGATGGTGCAGCAGCATTAGTATTAATGAGCGAAGAAAAAGCAAATGAGTTAGGTTTAAAACCTTTAGCATATATAAAATCATATGCAGATGCTGCACATGAACCTGTTTGGTTTACTACCGCACCTTCAAAAGCATTACCAATTGCATTAAAAAAAGCTAATTTATCTATTTCAGATGTTGACTTTTTTGAATTTAATGAAGCATTCTCTGTAGTAGGTTTAGCTAATGCTAAAATTTTAGGATTAGATAATGATAAAATTAACGTAAACGGTGGAGCTGTTTCTTTAGGTCACCCTCTTGGGTGCTCTGGAGCAAGAATTATTGTAACTTTAATTAATGTTTTAGAACAAAATAATGCCAAAATTGGAGCTGCTGCTATTTGTAATGGTGGTGGTGGTGCTTCAGCAATTGTAATTGAAAAAGCATAATATTATAAATTATGAGTTGTAAAACTTATTTTACAACTCATAATTATTAACTCATAACTATTTTTAATGTTCGGAATTTGTAATCTTTCTATAGTTCCTGTTCGATTTGAACCTTCAGATATAAGCGAGCAAGTTTCTCAACTTTTATTTGGAGAGCACTTTACAATTTTAGAACAAGAAAAAAAATGGACTAAAATTGAAATTGCATTTGATAATTATATTGGATGGATTGATAATAAACAATATACTATCATTGGCGAAGAGCAGTTTAATTATTTAAATAATGCTCCAATTATTTTAAATAACGATTTAATTGAATACATTTCTACTCCAAATAATTTGCTTACCCCTATTTCATTAGGTGCTTCTTTATCATTTTTAGAAAATGAACAAATTAATACATCAAATTATACTTTTGAAGGTATTAAAATTTGTGGTAAAAAGGAGAAAGAAAATCTTGTTAAAACCGCATTTATGTATTTAAACTCTCCCTATTTATGGGGAGGAAAAACACCTTTTGGAATAGATTGTTCTGGTTTTACGCAAATGGTTTATAAAATTAATGGTTATAAACTCTTAAGAGATGCTTCTCAACAAGCAACTCAAGGTGATGCATTAAGTTTTATTGAGGAAAGTGAACCTGGAGATTTAGCTTTTTTTGATAATGATGAAGGAAATATTACACATGTAGGAATTATGATGAATGACAATTATATTATTCATGCTTCTGGAAAAGTTAGAATTGATAGATTAGATCATCTAGGAATTTACAATGTAGATACAGGAAGACATACACACAAACTAAGAGTTATTAAAAAAATAATATAAAAAAAATCCCGCTAAAAGCGGGATTTTTTTATAAACTATATAATATTATTTTATTGTAGTAGCTTTATCTTTCATTCCTAGAGCTTCATAACAGGTTCTCAAAATGTTTTTTATATCAACATTTTCTGAATCAAATTTATAAGCTTTTTCAAAATAAGGAAGTGCTTTTTTAAATAAACCTTTTCTTTCTTCTAATAATTTATCGTACTTAGCTCTTTGACTTGGAGCCGTAGATGCATTTATTTCTTCAACAATTTTACCTTCAGGCAATAAAGCGGCATAACCTAAACTTGTATTTACATTTACATTATTTGGTTCAAATACTAAAATATCATTTAATAGTTTTTCATAAGTAACATAATCTTTTGACTGATAGTATAAATTTGCCTCGTCTAATAAAAATGGAACATCTTTTATATCGAATTTTTTTGCTTCAGTATAAGCTTTCTTAGCGTTATCAATATCTCCATTTTGAGCAGCTAACATAGCAACAGCTTTAATATATTCATCTTTTTTTGATAGAATTTTCTCTTCTCTAGGCATTGTATGAGAACCCGCTTTAATAAAAATATCTCTTTCTCTTGCTGTTGAAAATTTTTCTTCAGCTTGATTCATTTTATTTGTCGCATAATAAAATGTTCCACTACCTGTGTAATCACTCTCATATAATTCTCTATAATATTTTTCAGCCATTTTATAATTTTTAGCTTGAACAGCTAAAATTGAAGCATTCTCTAAACTTTGACCGTCTTTTTTATCTAACTTATATATGTTATAGAAAAAAAATGCTGCATTATCAAAATTAGATTCTGAATTCATTTTAAAGGCATAATCTCTTATAAGAGGTAATAAAATTGTATTTCCTTGTCTAATTTTTTCAAAATTTGGATTTGAACTATCGTTTGCAATTTTTAAATATGAAGCATAATTCTCATCGTTTAATATTTGAAGTAAAACTGTTGAATTAATTTTTTGTCCTAAAGAGCTTACATGAACTATTGGTGAATAGCTATTATAAAAAGTATACTCATCTTTGTCTGCATCTAAAGTTGCAATTTCTTTTAAACTTGATAAAGCATCAAGATAAGATTTGTAATCTTTCTCTGAAATATTAGACTTACTAGATATTTTATTTAATGTTTTTAACTCATCTTTTTGAGCAAAAGTAGCTACTGATGACAACAGTACTAAACTTAATAATATTTTTTTCATTGTATTAAAAATTAGATTATAACATAAAGCCCAAAAAAATTTGGGCTTTTATTTTTTTATTATTTATTCTTGAGAATCATCATCAGAAGAAGCTTCTTCTTCAGATTGATTTTCATCTAAAACTTCTCCTTCAATGTCTTCAGTAACTTCTTCATCTTCTTCTTCACGAAGAACTTTAGTAACAGCAGCGATTGAATCGTTTCCTTTAATGTTAATTAAACGAACTCCTTGTGTTGCTCTACCCATAACACGTAAGTCAGAAATTTCCATCCTAATTGTTAAACCAGATTTATTGATAATCATTAAATCGTCTTCATCTGTAACACCATTAATTGAAATTAAAGAACCTGTTTTTTCGGTTAAATTAAGAGTTTTAACACCTTTCCCTCCTCGATTTGTTACACGATAAACATCTTCTCCATCTTCGTCAACTAATTTGGTTCGTTTACCATATCCATTTTCAGTTACAACTAAAATTTGAGAGTCATTAATGTCATTTTCATCAATTGCAACCATTCCAATAAGTTCATCTTTATCATTCGCTAAGGTAATACCTCTTACTCCAGATGCTGTTCTACCCATTGGTCTTGTTTTACTTTCTTCAAATCGAACTAATTTACCAGATTTAACAGCAAGTAAAACATGACTATTACCTGTTGTTAATTTAGCTTCTAATAACTCATCATTATCTTTAATAGTAATAGCATTGATTCCATTTTGGCGTGGACGAGAATATTGTTCAAGTGGCGTTTTCTTAACCTGACCTTGTTTTGTAGCCATAATCACAAAGTGATTATTTACATATTCTTCATCTTTTAAATCTTGTGTACAGATGTAAGCTTTAACTTTATCATCGTTTTCAATATTTATAAGATTTTGAATTGCTCTACCTTTACTTGATTTTGTTCCTTCCGGAATTTCAAAAACACGCATCCAATAACATTTACCTTTTTGAGTAAAGAACATTAAATATTGATGATTTGTTGCTACAAATAAGTGTTCTAAGAAATCTTGATCTCTTGTAGCAGCACTTTTTTGCCCAACCCCTCCTCTATTTTGTGTTTTATATTCTGTTAATGAAGTTCTTTTGATATAACCGGCATGTGAAATAGTAATAACTACTTGTTCATCGGCAATTAAATCTTCAATACTTACATCTCCACCAGCATATTCAATTACAGAGCGTCTTTCGTCTCCGTATTTTTCTTTTACTTCAGCCAATTCATCTTTAATTAGCTGAGCTCTCATTTCTTTACTTGCTAATAACTCTTTTAAATGAGCAATTAACTTCATAATTTCTTCGTATTCTGCACGAAGTTTATCTTGTTCAAGACCTGTTAATTGTCTTAAACGCATTTCAACAATTGCACGAGCTTGAATTTCAGATAAATTAAATCTTTCAATTAATTTAGCTCTTGCTTCTTCACCATCTTTAGATGAACGGATTAACGCTATTACTTCATCAATATTATCTGAAGCAATAATTAATCCTTCTAAAATATGAGCGCGTTCTTCAGCTTTTCTTAATTCGTATTGTGCTCTTCTTACTACGACATCATGTCTATGTTCAACAAAATAATGAATCAATTCTTTTAGATTCAGCATTTGTGGTCTTCCATTTACTAATGCAATATTATTTACACTAAATGAAGATTGAAGTTGAGTATATTTATAAAGTGTATTTAAAACTACATTTGGTACAGCGTCGCGTTTAAGTTCATAAACTATACGCATTCCATTCCTATCTGACTCATCACGAATAGTAGAAATACCTTCAATTTTTTTATCGTTAATTAAATCGGCTGTTTTCTTTATCATATCGGCCTTATTCACTTGATAAGGGATTTCCGTTACAATAATTGCTTCTCTATTATTACTTTCTTCAAAACGAGCTTTTGCACGCATAACAATACGTCCACGACCTGTTTTAAAAGCTTCACGAACACCTTCATAACCATAAATAATTCCTCCAGTTGGAAAATCGGGAGCTTTAATATGAGTCATTAACTCATCAATTTCAATATCGTTATTATCAATATAAGCTAAAATACCATCAATAACCTCTGATAAGTTATGTGGAGCCATATTTGTAGCCATACCTACTGCAATACCAGATGCACCATTAATTAATAAGGTAGGTATTTTGGTTGGCATTACTGTTGGCTCTTCTAAAGTATCATCAAAATTCAATTGAAAATCAACTGTTTCTTTCTCTAAATCAGCCATCATATCTTCCGATATTTTACGCATACGAGCCTCTGTATAACGCATCGCTGCCGGGCTATCACCATCAACTGAGCCAAAGTTACCTTGACCATCAACCATCATATAACGCAAACTCCATTCTTGAGCCATACGAACCATGGCATCATAAACCGAAGTATCTCCATGTGGATGATACTTTCCTAGCACTTCTCCTACAATTCTTGCTGATTTTTTATGAGCTCTATTTGAAAAAACTCCTAATTCATGCATTCCAAATAAAACTCTACGATGTACAGGCTTCAAACCATCTCTTACATCTGGAAGTGCTCTCGATACAATAACTGACATTGAATAATCAATGTAAGCTGACTTCATTTCGTCTTCAATGTTAATCGAAATTAACTTTTCTCCGTCAGACATATATATTTATTTATATTAAAATTATCATTCATTCTTAAACGCGACAATATACGGATTTTTCTAGTTTTCAAAGTGATTTTAAACTAGAAATTTAAACGATTTATTAACAATTTTATCTTCAAAAAATAATATCAATTAGTAAACTTTTGATTTTTATTTTTCATTTATTTTTTGTCAATTAGCATATAAATACAGTTTAGGTACGTTTTTTGCTTTATTTAAAGCAATTCTTTTTACTTTTACAATAAACAAAACAGAAGATGGACGATAATTTTTCACCAAGAGTTAAAGAGGTGATTTCTTATAGTAAGGAAGAAGCTTTAAGGCTAGGACACGATTTTATAGGAACAGAACACTTAATGCTGGGCTTACTTAGAGAAGGTCAAGGTAAAGCTATGGCTATTTTAAATAACATGGCTGTTGATTTTATGCACCTAAGAAATAAGGTCGAAATTTTAAGTCCTGCAAACACAACTGATATTCAAAACAACGATAAAAAAAACCTCCATTTAACGAGGCAGGCTGAAAGAGCTTTAAAAACTACTTTTTTAGAAGCAAAACTTTATAATAGTACACTTATAAGTACAGCTCATTTATTACTTTGTATTTTAAGAAACGAAAATGATCCTACGACTAAGTTACTTAATAAACTTAAAATTGATTACGAAAGCGTTAAAGACCAATATTCTACAATGATGACAAACGAAAATGACTATATAGAAAATCTTCCCAAAGCTGAATCTTTTAACGATGATTCTAGTCAAGAAGAAACTCCAAAAGATGCTGGTTTTAACAACCCAACTAGCGGAAATAAAAGTACAAAAAAATCTAAAACACCCGTTTTGGATAATTTTGGAAGAGATTTAACAGAAATGGCCGAACAAGGTAAGCTTGATCCTGTAGTTGGTCGTGAAAAAGAAATTGAAAGAGTTTCTCAAATTTTAAGTAGAAGAAAGAAAAACAACCCACTCTTAATAGGTGAACCTGGAGTTGGTAAATCTGCTATAGCAGAAGGCTTAGCTTTACGAATTACCCAAAGAAAAGTTTCTCGTGTTTTATTTAACAAGCGAGTAGTTACATTAGACTTAGCAAGTTTAGTTGCTGGAACTAAATATCGTGGACAGTTTGAAGAACGCATGAAAGCTGTAATGAATGAATTAGAGAAAAATGACGACATTATTTTATTTATTGATGAAATTCACACTATTGTTGGTGCTGGTGGAGCAACTGGCTCTCTAGACGCATCAAACATGTTCAAACCTGCTTTAGCAAGAGGAGAAATTCAATGTGTTGGAGCAACAACTTTAGACGAATACCGTCAATATATAGAGAAAGACGGAGCTTTAGAAAGACGATTTCAAAAAGTAATTATTGAACCTACTTCAATTGAAGAAACAATTACTATTCTTAATAACATTAAAGGGAAATACGAAGAACACCATACAGTTACTTATACCCCAGAAGCTATTGAAGCTTGTGTTAAATTGACAAGTAGATACATGACTGATCGTTTCCTTCCAGACAAAGCTATTGATGCTTTAGATGAAGCTGGTTCAAGAGTTCACATTACAAATATCGATGTTCCAAAGCAAATCATTGAGTTAGAGAGACAACTTGAAGATGTAAGAGAATTAAAAACTACTGTAGTTAAAAAACAGAAGTATGAAGAAGCTGCAAAACTCAGAGACGACGAAAAGAAAATTGAAAAGGAACTAGCTATTGCTCAAGAAAAATGGGAAGAAGACGCTAAAAGCAATAGAATTACTGTAACCGAAGATAATGTTGCTGATGTAGTATCAATGATGACAGGAATTCCTGTGAATAGAATTGCACAAACAGAAAGTAACAAATTGGCGCATTTACCTGAATTAATTAAAGGAAAAGTTATCGGTCAAGATGAAGCTGTTGAAAAAGTTGCAAAAGCTATTCAAAGAAATCGTGCAGGTTTAAAAGATCCAAACAAACCCATTGGATCATTCATATTTTTAGGGCAAACTGGTGTTGGAAAAACACAATTAGCTAAAGTAATTGCTAAAGAATTATTCGACTCTGAAGACACTTTAGTTAGAATTGATATGAGTGAATACATGGAAAAATTTGCAATTTCTAGATTAGTTGGTGCACCTCCAGGATATGTAGGCTATGAAGAAGGCGGACAATTAACAGAAAAAGTAAGAAGAAAACCATACAGTGTAGTACTTTTAGATGAAATTGAAAAAGCACATCCAGATGTATTTAATATGATGCTTCAAGTTTTAGATGACGGGCATTTAACTGACAGTTTAGGTCGTAAAATAGATTTTAGAAATACTATTATTATTATGACTTCAAATGTTGGAGCACGTCAATTAAAAGATTTCGGTCAAGGTGTTGGTTTTGGAACGTCTGCAAAAACAGCACAAGCAGATGATCATTCTAAAGGAATTATTGAAAATGCACTTAAGAAAGCATTTGCTCCTGAATTTTTAAATAGAATTGATGACGTAGTAGTATTCAATGCTTTAGAAAAAGAAGATATTGATAAAATTATCGATATTGAAATGGCTAAACTTTATTTAAGAGTTAAAGATTTAGGCTATCATTTATCTTTATCTGAAAATGCAAAAGATTATATTGCAGAAAAAGGTTTTGATAAGCAATTTGGAGCTAGACCTTTAAAAAGAGCTATACAAAAATATGTAGAAGACGCTCTTGCTGAAGAAATAATTACTTCTAAAATTCATGAAGGTGATGAAATTTTCATGGATTTAGATGATGAATCAAAAGAGTTAAAAATTTCAATTAAAAAAGCTAAAAAACCTACTGAATAGTAGGTTTTTTATTGACATTTATAATATGAGTAAAACAATTATTGGATCAAGAGAGTGGTGTTCTTTACCACAATTAGGCATTGAATTAATAAAAGCTAAAGTTGATTCTGGAGCTAAAACAACTGCATTACATGCAGACAATTTAACTGAATTTATTAAAGATGGGGAAGAATGGGTTAAATTTTCTTTACACCCACTAAAATCTAGACCAGATTTAATTGTGAATTGTGAAGCTAAATTTATTGAAAAAAGGATCATAAAAAGTTCAAATGGAACCAAGGAAGAGCGTTATGTAATTGAAACTGAACTCTTATTAGGTAAAGACTCTTACCTAATTGAAGTAACGCTTACTAATAGAAAGTTAATGGGTTTTCATATGTTATTAGGAAGACAAGCTATGAACAACAGAGTGTTGATTGATTGTGAATTTAGATACCTATTAGGCAAACCTATTTTATAAGTTTACAGAAATGAAATATAAAATTATTTCTAAAAAAGAACTTATAACAACAACTTGGCAAGGCGGTACTACAACTGAATTATATATTTTCCCTGAAAATTCCAAATACCAAGAAAAAAATTTTGGGTTTAGGATAAGTACAGCTCAAGTTTTGCTTAAAGAATCAATTTTCACATCTTTACCGAATATTAATAGAGAATTGATGATTTTAGATGGCTCAATTGAAATTTTTCATGAACATCAGTATTCTAAAATAATGAATAAATTTGGTACTGATTCCTTTAAAGGAGAATGGAAAACTTCGGCTAAAGGAATTTGTACAGATTTTAATATAATGTCAAATGAAAATTATAATTGTAAAATTGAGGTTTTAAGTTCTAATTCTAAACAAAAAACTACTTTAAAAAATTTAAATGAATTCTTAATACTTTACATCTATAAAGGAGAAGCTAAAGTTAAAATTCTAAATGAATCTATTAAATTAGAAAATGGTGCTGTATTTATTTTAAAGATAAAAGATAGTTTTGAAATATACTTCACAAAAAAAAGTCAAATTATTGTTTCAAAAATAAATTCAAAATAAAAAATCCCAATCGAAAGATTGGGATTTTTTATTTTGAATTTATTGATTCATGGAAATTAAAAACTCCTCATTATTTGCCGTTTTTCTAAATCGATCATGAATAAAGTCCATTGCTTCAATAGGATTCATATCGGCAAGATACTTTCTCATAATCCACATTCTTTGAATAGTATTATCATCTAATAATAAATCATCTCTACGAGTACTTGATGAAACCAAATCAATTGCAGGGAAAATACGCTTGTTAGCAATTTTTCTATCTAATTGAAGTTCCATATTACCCGTTCCTTTAAATTCCTCAAAGATAACTTCGTCCATTTTAGAACCTGTATCAGTTAAAGCTGTAGCAATAATACTTAATGAACCTCCATTCTCTACATTACGAGCAGCACCAAAGAAACGTTTTGGTTTTTGTAATGCATTTGCATCAACACCTCCACTTAATATTTTTCCCGATGCAGGTTGAACTGTATTATATGCTCTTGCTAAACGTGTAATAGAGTCTAATAAAATAACAACATCATGTCCACATTCTGTTAAACGTTTTGCTTTTTCTAAAACAATATTAGCAATTTTAACATGTTCTTGAGGTTCACGGTCAAAAGTAGAAGCGATTACTTCTCCTTTTACACTTCTTTGCATATCGGTAACCTCTTCAGGTCTTTCATCAATAAGTAAAACTATTAAGTAAACTTCTGGATGATTTGCAGCAATTGCATTTGCAATTTCTTTTAGTAATATTGTTTTACCTGTTTTTGGTTGGGCAACAATCATACCTCTTTGTCCTTTACCAATAGGAGAAAATAAATCGATAATTCTTGTTGAAACTGTACTTTGCTTTTCAGCTATATTGAATTTTTCTTTTGGAAATATTGGAGTTAAGTGTTCAAACGAAATTCTATCTCTTACTTCTTGCGGATCATGTCCGTTAATTTTTGAGACTCTAACTAAAGGAAAGTATTTTTCTCCTTCCTTTGGAGGTCGCACTACTCCTTTAACTGTATCTCCTGTTTTTAATCCAAATAATCTAATTTGAGATTGAGATAAATAAATATCATCTGGAGAGGATAAATAATTATAATCCGAAGATCGAAGAAATCCATATCCATCAGGCATCATTTCTAAAACTCCTTCACTTTCTATAATTCCATCAAATTCAAATTCTGGTTCTCTAAAGTTAGACTTTGTATTTTGTTTTGGATTTGGTGAAGAAGGATTATTCTTTTTATAACTTGGATGATTGGGGTTATTTTGATTTGCCTTATGATTTATATTTGGTTGAGGTTTTTTAACTTCAGTTTCATTATTTTCAACAACTTCATCTTTAACTATTACTGGTTTTTCAATAGATGAAGTAGTTATTTTTTCTTTTTGAGCTTTAATTGGTTTAGATTTTACCTTATTGTCAACAGGAGTTTTAACTTCTTTAATTGGTGCTTCAGTTTTAGAAGCAACCATTTTTTTAGAAGCTACACGAGCTCTTTTAGGTTTTGGTTTAGTATCTTCAGACGGGTTAACTACAGTTTTAATTGCATCAGATTTTACTGTTTCAGGATTTGCAGCTTGTAAATCTAAAATTTGGTAAACAAGTTCGTCTTTTTTAAGAGTTCTGTACTTTTTTACTTTAGCAACTTTAGCAATTTCTTGCAAATCAGAGAGTTTCATCTCTTTTAAGACTTCAATATCAAACATGGATAAATTTTGAATTATTTATTTATAAGAATAATAAATTTTTGTGATAAGATTTTTTGGGGTTGTAACCTATCGTAGTATGAAGTACTTACGATAGTTCTATGCAATAATACGAATAAAATTGAATTAAACAATAGTTTTTTTACAAAAGAAAACATATTTTTGCTCTGCAATTTTATTAAAAAAATGATTCAACGTATTCAAAGCTTGTTTTTAATTTGTAGCATTATTATAACTGCTGTACTTCCTTTTTTCTTTCCATTATGGACAGAAAATGAAGTTAAAATAGTTTATTTTAATGAGTCAATATTATATATAGCCTTTTTTGCAGGAATTTCTGCATTAGCTGCATTGAGTTTATTTTTATTTAAAAAAAGACAAACACAATTTGTTTTAAACAGATTGGCAATCATATTTAACTTTATTTTACTAGGATTTTTTGTTTTTCGAACACTAAACTTATCCGGAGAGATGCAAATTTCAGAGAAGGGTATTGGGATGTTTCTTCCTACTATTTCTATCGTTTTACTTGTTTTGGCTAACAGAGCAATTAAAAAGGACGAAGATCTCGTAAAATCTGTGGATCGACTACGTTAAACCTATCATCTTAGTTTTATTAGTGCGTAGAAAAACCCGAAACCAAAAGTTTCGGGTTTTTTGTTTTTTTTTTTATATAATCTCAAAGCTACTTCTTCCCTATTTCAATTACTTCAAGGTTTTGTATTTTATCTTTATCAATTTCAAAGCGTAACATAGTTCGCACTTGATGAAATCCATGTTTCCCAGCCGCACCCGGATTCATATGCAACAAGTTTAATTTCTTATCGAATTGAACTTTTAAAATATGAGAGTGACCACAAATAAAAAGTTTGGGAGGATTTTGACGAATTTCGTCTCTTACATTTACATTGTATTTATCAGGATATCCGCCAATATGAGTAATCCAAACATCAACATCTTCGCACATAAATCTATTATTTAACGGAAACTCTTTTCGAGCTTTAGCATCATCAATATTTCCAAAAACAGCTCGTAATGGTTTTAATGATTTTATTTTATCGGTTACTGTCAAGTCACCAATATCACCAGCATGCCAAACTTCATCAGCTAAATTGACGTATTTTAAAATAACATCATCTATGTGACTGTGCGTATCAGAAAGTAATAATATCTTAATCATATCACAAAAATAGATTAATTATTGAAATTGAAATTGTCATTGCTCTTGAATTTCGTAATTTTGCTTTCATATAATAAAACATACAATTTTCAACTTGAGATATTTTATTGAATTTGCATACAACGGAAAAGATTTTTATGGTTTTCAGGTTCAACCTGATGTAATTTCAGTACAAGAAACTTTAGATAAAGCATTGAGTTTATTATTCAAACAACCTATTCAAATTGTTGGTGCTGGAAGGACTGATAGCGGTGTTCATGCCAAACAAATGTACGCCCATTTTGATTGTGACATTGAAATTGATTCTGATTATTGGGTGAGTAAATTCAATTCTTTTTTAGGAAAAAACATAGTTATTTATCGTTTTATTCCTGTTCATGAAGATGCTCACACTCGTTTTGATGCCACAAGTAGAACTTATGAGTATTATATACATACTTTTAAAGATGTTTTTCAAAACGAAGGAAGTTGGTATTATTTCAACAAATTGAATGTTGATTTAATGAATGAAGCTTGCAAAATTTTATTCGAATTTGAAGATTTTGAATCTTTTTCCAAAACCAATACTGATGTAAACACTTTTTTATGCGATATTACCGAAGCACATTGGAAAGTAAACGGAAATCAATTAGTATTTACAATTACCGCTAATCGTTTTTTACGAAATATGGTTCGCGCTATAGTTGGAACTTTAGTTAACGTAGGAATTGGTAAAATTACTTTAGACGATTTTAGAGCAATTATAGAAAGTAAAAACCGAGGAAAAGCTGGATTTTCTGTTCCTGCGCACGGATTATATTTAGTAAAAGTAAAATATCCTTATATAGATTAATCAATTAAAAATATAAATGAAAGCCATACAATCTAAAGCTTTAAAAAAAGTACTTTATTATGCCAAACCTTATCAAAATAGGTTCAATTGGGTAATTGTATGGGCATTTGTATTAGCTATTTTTGCAGCTCTTAGACCTCTAATTCTAAAAGAAATTGTTGATGGATTCTTAATAAATAGTAGTACACAAATAGACTTTTTAATTATTGTTTCGATAATGGGAATAGTCCTTTTTATTGAAGTAATATCACAATTTTTCTTTACCTATTGGGCAAACTGGCTTGGACAAGACATCGTAAAAGATATCCGACTAAAGTTATATCAACACATTGCTTCATTTAAAATGAAATATTTTGACAATGAACCCGTTGGAAAACTTGTAACCAGAACCGTTTCAGATATAGAATCTATTGCAAGTATATTTAGTCAAGGACTTTTTATGATAGTAAGTGATTTACTAAAAATGATTGTCATTCTTGGAATTATGCTTTATATGAACTGGAAGCTAACACTTATTGTTCTACTTGCAATGCCGGTTTTAATTTATGCTACTAATATTTTTCAAAAGAAAATGAAAGTTGCATTTAACGAAGTAAGAAATGAGGTTTCAAATTTAAATACTTTTATTCAAGAACGATTAACTGGAATGAAAATCGTTCAACTCTTTAATAGAGAGGCTATTGAACTTGAAAAATTCAAAGAAATCAATCAAAAACACAACAAAGCTTGGCTTAAAAACATTTTATATAACTCCATCTTCTTCCCTATTGCCGATATTGTTTCATCCTTAACACTTGGAGCAATTGTATGGTATGGTGGGATTAATATTTTAAATGGAGATACCATTACCACGTTTGGAGATTTTTTTGCATATACAATGTATATTTCAATGTTATTTAATCCATTGCGTCAAATTGCAGATAAATTTAACGTTATGCAAATGGGAATAATTGCTGCCGAACGTGTTTTTGAAGTTTTAGACACGGATAGTCAAATTCAAAATACAGGAACAATAACAGCACATTCATTTAAAGGAAATATAGAATTTGATAATGTTCGTTTCAGTTATATTAAAGATGAAGAAGTTTTAAAAGGAATTTCATTTACTGTTTCAGAAGGAGAAACTGTAGCAATTGTTGGGAGCACTGGAGCAGGAAAATCAACAATTATTAATTTATTGAATCGTTTTTACGAAATTAATTCAGGGAACATTACAATTGAAAACCACAATATTAAAGACTATAAATTAGAAAGTCTACGCAAGCAAATTGCAGTGGTTTTACAAGATGTATTTTTATTTGCCGATACAATTTACAATAACATTACACTTTACAATGAATCAATTACTAGAGATGATGTTGTAAACGCCGCTAAAACAATTGGTGTACATAATTTCATTATGAGTTTGCCAAACGGATACGATTATAATGTAAAAGAACGTGGTGTAATGTTATCATCAGGTCAAAGACAATTAATAGCGTTTTTAAGAGCTTATGTGAGCCAACCAAGTATATTAATTTTAGATGAAGCTACTTCTTCTATTGATTCATATTCAGAAGATTTAATTCAAAACGCAACAGATATTTTAACGAAAGGAAGAACATCAATAGTAATTGCACATCGATTGGCTACAATTGTAAATGCAGATACTATTATTGTTATGGATAAAGGCGAAATTGTTGAAAAAGGTTCACACAATGAACTTTTGCAAATTGAAAATGGATATTATAGAAAATTATACGATTCTCAATTTTCAGTTTCCGCATAAAGTTGAAATTGTTATTGAAACTTTTAAATTAATTGTTTAATTTCGCAAGCATTATAAATTAGAGAAAATCATAGATTATGAAATACGATATTATAGTTTTAGGAAGTGGTCCTGGTGGTTATGTTACTGCAATTAGAGCCTCTCAATTAGGTTTTAAAGTAGCCGTTATTGAAAAAGAAAACTTAGGTGGAATTTGTTTAAATTGGGGTTGTATCCCAACAAAAGCATTATTAAAATCTGCTCAAGTATTTGATTATTTAAAACATGCTTCAGACTACGGACTAAAAGTAGATAACGTAGATAAAGATTTTTCTGCTGTTGTTGCACGTTCAAGAAATGTAGCTGACGGAATGAGTAAAGGGGTTCAATTTTTAATGAAAAAGAACAAAATTGACGTTATTGACGGTTTTGGAAAAGTGTTACCTGGAAAAAAAGTTGCTGTAACAGCTGCTGATGGAAAAGTAACTGAATATTCTGCTGATAACATTATTATTGCAACTGGTGCACGTTCTCGTGAATTACCTAACTTACCACAAGATGGTAAAAAAGTAATTGGTTACCGACAAGCAATGACTTTACCAGAACAGCCTAAATCGATGATTGTTGTGGGTTCTGGAGCAATTGGTGTAGAATTTGCACATTTTTATAATGCAATGGGTACAGATGTGACTATTGTTGAATTTATGCCAAATGTAGTTCCTGTTGAAGACGAAGATATTTCAAAACAATTTCAGCGTTCACTAAAGAAAGCTGGAATTAAAATAATGACAAACTCTTCAGTTGAAAGAATTGATACTTCTGGAAATGGAGTTAAAGCTTTCGTAAAAACTTCAAAAGGAGAAGAAGTTTTAGAAGCTGATATTTTACTTTCTGCTGTTGGAATTAAAACTAATATTGAAAACATTGGTTTAGAAGAAGTTGGAATTGCTACAGATAGAGATAAAATCTTGGTAAACGATTTTTACCAAACTAATATTCCTGGTTATTATGCAATTGGAGACGTTACTCCAGGTCAAGCTTTAGCACACGTTGCTTCTGCTGAAGGAATTTTATTAGTTGAAAAATTAGCAGGTTTACACGTTGAACCATTAGATTATGGAAACATTCCTGGTTGTACGTATGCAACTCCAGAAATTGCTTCTGTAGGAATGACAGAAAAACAAGCAAAAGAAAAAGGATATGAATTAAAAGTTGGTAAATTTCCTTTCTCAGCATCAGGAAAAGCAAAAGCAGCTGGAACACCAGACGGATTTGTAAAAGTTATTTTCGATGCAAAATACGGCGAATGGTTAGGTTGCCACATGATTGGTGCTGGAGTTACAGATATGATTGCTGAAGCAGTTGTAGCACGTAAACTAGAAACTACAGGACACGAAATATTAAAAGCTGTTCACCCACACCCTACTATGAGTGAAGCTGTTATGGAAGCTGTTGCTGATGCTTATGGTGAAGTGATTCATTTATAAGATTAAGCATTTAAAATAAAAAATCCGACTTTTTTAAAGTCGGATTTTTTTTATGTTTTAAATTGATGTGAATTTCTAAATTTTATCGTAATACATTGCTTTCACAATACCATCTGAAAGTCCTATTTTTGGAACATAAATTTGTCTTGCTCCACTCCACTTCATTGCATTTAAATAAATTCGGGTTGCAGGAATAATTACATCTGCTCTATCTGGATTTAAACCAAGTTCTGTAATTCTTTGCTCATAAGTCATAGAATTAAACTTTTGAAACTGAGCATTTAAATACATGTATGATAAAGGTTTTGACTGATGTTTTTCTGATAATTTGAATAATTTATTAATATTTCCACCTGAACCAATAAGTGTTATTTCATCATAAGGAGCAACG
>PKEA01000035.1 GCA_002862805.1 Flavobacteriaceae bacterium
TTCTCTACAGCTTCGCAAACCATAAACGTGCAAGATAATACTGCACCAGTTATTGCAGCACTTCCGGCAACTTCAACTATCAATTGTCCGGCTACTCCTGTATTCGCTGTAGCAACTGCAACTGATAATTGTGGTGCTGACTTTACTCTAACTTATAATGATGTTACAACTAACGGAGATTGTGCTGGATCATATTCAATCACTAGAACGTGGACTGCGACAGATGCATGTGGAAACTTCTCTACAGCTTCGCAAACCATAAACGTACAAGATATAACAGAACCAATATTTATATCAGAATTACCAGATGATATTTCTGTTTCTTGTGATGATATTCCAAGTCCTGAAGTAGTTGAAGCTAGTGATAATTGTGATTCAGAAGTTGATATCATAATAAATGATGTTATAAATATTGAGGAAGGAAATTGTGCTGGCAATTATACAATATTAAGAACATGGACAATAACTGACGACTGTGGGAATAACAATAGTTATACACAAAATATTACAGTATACGACAATACAGCTCCTACGATTATAACCCCAATTGATGAAGAGTTAAATGTTAATTGTTCAAGTGTACCTGAAATACCTAATTTAGAATTTATTGATAACTGTTCAGGCGTAGCAAATGTAAGTTTTACTGAAGAAACTACAACCATTTCAATTTATGAATATGTAATTGTAAGAGAGTGGTTTGTAAGTGATAATTGTGGAAATTCTGATATATTTACACAAACAATAAACGTAAATGTAGAAGAACCATTTGATGCAATACCATATGCTATTTGTACTCAAGATGAACCTATAAATTTATTTACTATATTAGGTAACTCAATTCCTACAAATGGAGAATGGGTTGATTTGAGTCAGACTGGTGGATTAAATAATAATATTTTTAATCCTTCAAATATCCCTGTTGGTTATTATACATTACAATATATTGTAACAACTGAAAATAATGATTGTCCAATGATATTTGAAGTTTATTTGAATATTAACGATGATTGTATAGTTTTGCCAGCATGTGATATAACCATTTACAACGCAGTGTCACCAAATAATGATGGATTAAACGATTTCTTCTTCATAGATGGAATAGATTGTTATCCAAATAATACTGTTGAAATTTATAATAAATGGGGAATATTAATTTATGAAACTAAAGGTTATGACAATAATGTAAGAGCATTTAGAGGCCGTTCAGAAGGAAGATCAACTTTAAACAAAAATGAAGGAGTACCAGATGGAACATATTATTACATTTTAAAATATGTAGATGAGGAAAATAAATCGCATGATAAAGCTGGATATTTATATGTTAGTAAATAAATGCTATTCCATTAAAAATTATCAATTAAAATATTAGCACATGAAAACAAAAATCATATTTATAGCTTTACTTATATCGCAAATGTTGTGCTTTTCTCAACAAGATTCACAATATACTCAGTATATGTATAATACGGTAAATGTAAATCCAGCATATGCTGGTTCTAGAGAAACACTAAGCGTTTTCTTATTACATCGAAATCAATGGGTTGGATTAGACGGAGCACCGGTAACCAATAATGTTTCATTAAACACGCCTATAGGAGATTCAAATTTTGGACTAGGATTTTCAATTGTTAATGATAAAATTGGTCCAACAACTGAAAATCAAATCTCAGCTGATCTAGCTTATTTTATTCAAATGTCTGAAAATTATAAATTATCATTCGGTCTTAAAGGAACGGCAAACATATTCAATTTAGATGTTAACAAATTGAATATATATGATCAAAATGATCCTCAATTTCAAAATTTAGATAGTGAATTTACACCAAACGTTGGTGCTGGAATTTATTTGTTTTCAGATAACACCTATTTTGGGGTATCCGTACCTAATCTATTCGAAACAAAGCATTTTGATGACAATGAAGTAGCAATTACAAGGGAAAAAATGCATTATTATGTAATTGGAGGTCATGTATTTGATATTAGTCCAAATTTAAAATTTAAACCTGCTTTCTTAACTAAAATAGTGGAAGGTGCTCCATTACAAGCAGATATTACTGCAAATTTTTTAATAAACGATAAATTAACTCTTGGTGCAGCATATAGATGGAGTGCTGCGGTAAGCGGATTAGTAGGCTTTCAAATATCAGACTCTTGGTTCATAGGATATGGATATGATATGGAAACAACAAAATTATCGAATTACAACTCTGGTTCTCATGAAATCTTTTTGAGATATGAATTTTTAAATAAAAGTAGAATTTCTTCACCTAGATTCTTTTAATTCAAAAAAATTATGAAAACAATATACTCAATATTATTGATTGGTTTGATGTTTACTGGATTTGCTCAAACATCAAAACTTAATTCAGCAGATAAAAAATATGAAAAATATTCATACATAGATGCAATTGAAATTTATGAAAAAGTAGCTGAAAAAGGACATAAATCGACCGATTTATTTAAGAAATTAGGAAACTCTTACTATTTTAATGGCGAATTAGATAAATCTGCAAAATGGTACAAAGAATTATTTGCATTAAATGAGACCGTTGAACCTGAGTATTATTTTAGATACGCACAATCTTTAAAGTCAATAGAAGATTATGAAAATGCAAATAAATATTTAGATTTATTTAATAAAAACACTACTGATTCAAGAGGAAAAGAATTTGCTAAAAACAAAAATTATTTAGCAACTATTGAAGAAAACTCAGGTAAATATACTCTCAAAAAAACTGATATAAATTCTGAATATATGGACTATGGTGTTAGCTATTTTGGAAATAAAATTGTTTTTACCTCATCAAGAACTGAAGGAGCTATATATAGCAAAGTTCATGATTGGACAAATCAAAATTACACCGATTTATATGTTTCAACATTAGATGAGAACAATAAAATTGGTACACCTGAAAATTTTTCAAAAACTATTAATACAAAATATAATGAATCGTCTCCTGTTTTTACAAAAGATGGTAAAACCATGTATTTTACACGAAATAATTATTTAAAGAAAAAAGGTAAGGATGACGATAAAACAACATGGATTAAAATTTACAAAGCTACGTTTTCTGATAATGAATGGGGAAATATAATAGAATTACCTTTTAATAATGATAATTATAGTGTAGGACATCCAAGTTTAAGTACTGATGAAAAAACATTATATTTTTCTTCAGATATGCCTGGTGGTTATGGTGGTGCAGATATTTACAAAGTAAGTATAAACGGAAATAACTCATACGGAAATCCTGAAAATTTAGGCCCTATAATTAATACTGAAGGAAGAGAAAGTTTTCCATTTATTTCTCATGATAATATTTTATATTTTGCTTCAGATGGACATTTAGGTTTAGGTGGACTTGATGTTTTTGAATCTAAAATAATTAATAATAAGTTTACTAAACCCGAGAATTTAGCAAAACCTATTAACAGTCCTAAAGATGATTTTAGTTTTATTATTAACAATAATAATTCAGGTTTTTTATCCTCAAATAGAGATGGAGGGATTGGTTTTGATGACATTTATACTTTTACAGTATGTAATCAAAAAATTACTGGATTTATTACTGATTTAGATACTAAAGAATTATTACCAAATTCTAAAGTAACTTTATTTGACGAAGATATGAATCAGTTAGAAGAAACAACTTCAGATGAAAATGCAAATTATTCATTTAACATCGATTGTAATAAAAAATATTATGTAAGAGCTATTAAAGAAGAATATGACGCAGCGGAAAAATCGTTCCCACCTCAACAAGAAAGCGGTATAACCGAATTAAATATTGAGTTAGAAAGAAACGTATTCCCAATTGAAGAAGGAACAGATTTGGCTAAAATATTTAATATTAGTATTATATATTTTGACTTAGATAAATGGGATATAAGACCAAGTGCTGAAAAAGATTTACAAAAAATAATTGAGGTAATGAAAGAATATCCTAATATTCATGTCTCAATTAGATCTCATACAGATAGTAGACAAACCCATAAATACAATGAGTTATTATCTGACAGAAGAGCTAAATCAACAATGGAATATATAATTCAAAATGGAATTGACCGTAAACGCTTAACATCTAAAGGTTATGGAGAAACACAATTAATCAATAAATGCGCTGATGGCGTTAAATGTTCTGAAGCTGAACATCAACAAAACAGAAGAAGTGAATTTATTGTTGTAAAAATGAATTAAACAACTGTTCATACTTATTAAAACGCCTCTAGTAAATAATAGAGGCGTTTTTTATATAATTATCCTAACCAACCTTCTCTATCTAAACTTCTATACTGAATAGCTTCTGCTATATGATGTGACATAACAGTATGGCTTGCTTCTAAATCGGCAATTGTACGAGCAACTTTTAAAATTCTATCATAAGCCCTAGCAGATAAATTCAATCGCTCCATAGCTGTTTTTAATAATTGTAAAGAAGTTTCGTCAAGTTCACAAAATTCTCGAATTTGCTTTGAACCCATTTGGGCGTTATAATGAATATTTTCAAACGATTCAAATCGGATTGATTGCAATTGTCTTGCTTTTGAAACGCGTTCTCTAATTATAACACTACTTTCAGCTTTTCTTGTTTCTGTAAGTTTTTCAAAAGGAACCGGAGTAACTTCAATATGAATATCTATTCTGTCTAATAAAGGACCAGAAATCTTACTTAAATACCGTTGCATTTCCATAGGTGAAGATGAAACTGGAGCATTCGGATCATTAAAATATCCACCTGGACTTGGATTCATACTGGCAACTAACATAAATGAAGATGGATAAGTAATCGTAAATTTTGCTCTTGCAATCGTAACTTCCCTATCTTCTAAAGGTTGACGCATTACTTCTAAAACTTCTCGTTTAAATTCTGGTAATTCATCTAAAAATAAAACACCATTATGCGCTAACGAAATTTCGCCAGGTTGAGGATAACTCCCTCCTCCTACAAGTGAAACAGAACTTGCGGTATGATGTGGACTTCGAAATGGTCGTTGAGCCATTAAACCTCCTTCTTTTGTTTTACCTGCAACTGAATGAATTTTGGTTGTTTCCAAAGCTTCTTTCATTGTCATTGGTGGCAAAATACTTGGCAAACGCTTGGCTAACATCGTTTTTCCCGAACCAGGCGGACCAATTAAAATTATATTATGCCCACCAGCAGCAGCAATTTCCATGCAACGTTTAATGCTTTCTTGTCCTTTCACATCCGCAAAATCATGTTCTGGAAATTCTAACGTTTTATTAAATTCCTCTGAAGAATCAATTATGGTTGGTTCTAGGTTTCCTCTACCTTCAAAAAAATCAATTACTTGTAAAACGTTTTCAATTCCATATACATAAATTCCTTCCACAATTGCAGCTTCTTTTACATTTTGAATAGGTAACATTATTCCTTTAAATCCTTCCTCTTTTGCCTTAATAGCAATAGATAAAGCGCCTTTAATAGGTTGTAAACTTCCATCTAAAGATAATTCGCCCATTATAATATAATTAGCGACATCTTCCGCTTTAATTTGTCCAGAAGCTACTAAAATTCCTATAGCTAAAGTTAAATCATAAGCAGAGCCTTCTTTACGCAAATCGGCAGGAGCCATATTTATCGTGATTTTTTTTCCAGGAAGATTATAATTGTTATTTTTAAGAGCAGCAGCAATTCGGTAACTACTTTCTTTAATTGCGGAATCTGGTAATCCTACCAAGTGGTAGCCTATTCCTTTGTCGATATTTACTTCTACAGTAATAGTTGTGGCTTCAACGCCAAAAACGGCGCTTCCAAATACTTTAATTAACATGGCGTATACTTTTAAAATTGGCTTATATAGGTACAAATGTAAAAAATTATTTTAATTATAAAATAGAAAATTTAAAATCTTAACTAAAAGAGAATCAAAGCATAACACCTCAATTGGGCTTTCCAAATCATTTTTTGTACCTTTGCCCTCGTTATTTGATTTCATATAATCGTTTATCTAACCATTATATATAAGATTTTTGAATTAAAATCTTTCATTTTAATCATTCGATTTGTAGTTCGCTACGTCATGCTTTGGAAAAATTCCATGTCAGTCAAAAAAATATTTAAAACAATAAAATGCACACCATAGATTATATAATCTTTGTGGTTTACATGTTAGCAATGCTAGGTGTAGGCTTTTATTTTTACAAAAAAAACACTTCCTCCGAAGATTTTTACGTTAGTGGACGAAACATGAGCAGTTGGCACATTGGTTTATCCGTTGTGGCAACAGATGTTGGTGGTGGTTTTTCAATTGGTTTAGGTGGATTAGGTTTCACTATGGGAATTTCGGGCTCATGGATGTTATTCACAGGACTTATTGGCGCTTGGTTGAGTGCCGTTTTCTTAATTCCGAAAGTGAGCAAATTAGGTCATAAACATAAGTTCTTCACCTTTCCTCAAATTTTCAATCATTTTTATAACGGAAAAGTAGCTTTATTGGCCGGAGTTATTTCTGCTATTGGTTACATTGGATTTACTAGTTCACAAGTTTTAGCTGGAGCCAAATTAGCTTCTGCAACAATTGATGGATTAGATTTGCAATGGGCTTTAGTAGTTATGGGAGCAATTGCAGTTATTTATACGGCTGTTGGTGGTTTAAAGGCTGTGATTTACACCGATACTATTCAATGGATTATTCTAATTGCTGGTTTGGTTTTCATTGGAATACCAATTGCTTATAACGCAGTTGGTGGTTATGATGTCATCAAAGCAACGTTAGCTCCTGAATATTTATCCTTAACTAATGTTTCTTGGCACCAACTTTTAAATTGGTCTGTTACTATAATTCCAATTTGGTTTATCGGAATGACTTTATACCAACGAATTTACGCTTGTAAAGACGAAAAGGAAGCCAAAAAAGCTTGGTTTATTGCTGGTTTATTTGAATGGCCTATAATGGCATTTATGGGAGTAATACTTGGAATGTTAGCCAAAGTAGCTGCTACGCAAGGAATGTTTGAAGGAATTACCGATGCCGCTTCTATGGATAGCGAAATGGGATTACCTATTTTATTAAGTACTATTCTTCCTGTTGGTTTAATGGGATTAATGCTTTCTTCTTATTTCTCAGCAATTCTTTCTACTGCAGATAGTTGTTTGATGGCTGCTTCTGGAAATATTGTAACCGATATTATTTCTAAATTCTCTAAAAAAGAATTATCAGAAAAGAAAATGTTGCAACTGTCGCAAATAGTAACACTTTCAGTAGGTGTATTTGCTATATTGTTAGCTTCACAAATGCAAAACGTTTTAGAGCTCATGCTTTACTCCTACGCTTTTATGGTTTCTGGATTATTTGTACCTGTTTTAGGAGCTTTATTCTGGAAAAAAAGCAATCCAATTGCTGCTTTTTGGAGTATGTTACTTGGTGGTTCAACAACGATTGGACTTATTCTTTCAAATAATAAATTACCCTTTAATATAAATTTACCTGAACATTTAGATGCAAATATATTCGGAATTAGCGTATCTTTAATAACATTTATAGTACTATCAAATTATCATTATAAAAAAAATAACAATGGAATTCAAAATAATTAATCCAGCAACTGGAGAAGACAAAACATATTCACATCAAACTATTGCAAATTTTCTATTCACACACTTGGAAGAATATGGAGATAAAGTAGAAGATATTTTAAAATGCATTGATTATGCTATGAATCCTGCTAAAGGAGGAAATATAATCGTTGGTTTAGATAATGAAAAAATTGTGGGTGTTGTAATCTTAAATAACACAGGAATGAAAGACTTTATTCCAGAAAATATTTTAGTTTACATTGCAGTAGATAATAGTCAACGTGGAAAAGGTTTTGGTAAAAAACTAATGCAAAAAGCGATTGATACTGCAGAAGGAAATATTGCTTTACACGTAGAGCCAAATAATCCTGCTAAAGGTTTGTATGAAAGTTTAGGTTTTACCAATAAATATTTGGAAATGCGTTTAACGAAATAAAATATTTTGGAAGAACTTATTCAATTAAGACAAGAATTACATAAACATCCTGAAGTTTCGGGAAATGAATCTAAAACTGCTCAAAGAATTTTAGATTTTCTAGCGAAATACAAACCCAATCAAGTGACTACTAATCTTGGCGGAAATGGTATTTTGGCTATTTACAAAGGAAAAAAAGACGGAAAAACAATCTTATTACGATGTGAATTAGATGCTATACCTATTCAAGAAATCAATGAGTTTGATTATAAGTCAATTTACGAAGGAGTTTCTCATAAATGTGGTCATGATGGTCATATGGCTATTTTGTGTGGAATGGCAAAAACATTGCATGAAAATCCTTTAGAAAAAGGAACAGTAATGCTTTTGTTTCAACCTGCAGAAGAAGATGGAAATGGTGCCAAAAGAGTTTTAAATGACTCCAATTTTGATGCTATAAAACCTGATTTTGCCTTTGCTTTACACAATCTCCCTGGATTTAAGAAACATCAAATAATTGTAAAAGAAAACACGTTTACTTGTGCTGTTAACAGTATGATTATTCATTTAAACGGAAAAACTTCTCACGCAGGTGAACCTGAAAACGGAATTAATCCTTCATTGGCTATAGCCGAAATTATTCAGGTTTTTAATTCCAAAATCAATACTGACGTTTCTTCTAAAAAGTATTGTCTCATCACTCCTATTCATATTAATATGGGCGAAAAAGCTTATGGTGTTTCTGCTGGTTATGGTGAAGTTCATTTTACAGTTAGAAGCAATAGTAATGCTCAAATGAGAATTATAGAATCAAATTTGGAAGAAAATGTAAACGAAATTGCCACTAAATTTAATTTGAGAACAAAAATCAATTGGACAGAAAGCTTTCAAGCAAATGAAAATAATATTGAAGCTGTAAATTTCATTAGAAAATCGGCTTCAAATCTTAATTTGAATATTCTAGAAAAAGAGCTTCCTTTTACTTTTGGTGAAGATTTTGGATTATTTACTCAAAATTTTAAAGGAGCTATGTTAGGATTAGGTTCTGGAGAAAACACACCTTCGTTACACAATCCTGATTACGATTTTCCAGATGAAATTATTAAAACAGGTTCTACTCTATTTTATCAAATTACAAAAGAAATTTTACATGCATAAAAATTCGGTTATAGAAATTAATCCGTCAGCTCACAAAGAAAATATTGACTTCCTAAGAAAGACTTTTGGCAAAAAAGTCATTTTATCTTCTGTTGTAAAAGGAAATGCTTACGGCCATGGATTAAAAGAATTTGCTGAAATGGCTTATTCTAATGGAATTACGCATTTTTCTGTTTTTGATGTGGAAGAAGCTAAAATTATATTTGATACTTTAGAAAAGAAAGTTACCATTTTAATTATGGGTTTTGTTGCCGATGATGATTTAGATTGGGTAATAGAAAACCAAATTGAGTTTTTTGTTTTTGAACGTTATCGATTAGCAAAAGCTACAAAAATTGCTAAAAAATTAAAGAAAAAAGCAATTATTCATATTGAGGTTGAAACTGGTATGAATAGAACTGGATTTGATTTAAAAAACATTTCAAAAGTGGCTCAATATTTAATTAAAGAAAAAGAATATTTACATTTTAAGGGGCTTTGCACGCATTATGCTGGAGCAGAAAGTATTGCCAATTATTATAGAGTTACCAAACAAATAGAAATATTTAACAAAGCAGAAGAAATATTTAAATCTTTAGGAATTAAGCCCGAAATTAAGCATTCTGCGTGTTCTGCGGCTTCGATGATGTTTCCAGAAACTAGAATGGATTTAGTTAGAATCGGAATCATTCAATATGGTTTTTGGCCAAGTACAGAAGTCTTAGTCAGCTATTTAAATTCTAAAAAAAAGAAAATAGATCCTCTACAGCGCGTTATCAGTTGGAAAAGTGAAATAATGAGTGTTAAGCGAGTAAAATCTGGGGAATTTATTGGTTACGGAACCAGTTATATGGCTAAAGATAATATGAAAATTGCTACGATTCCTCTTGGATATTCACACGGATATAGTCGTTCTTTAAGCAACCAAGGAAGAGTTTTAATCAACGGAAAACGTTGTGGAGTTATTGGAACTATTAATATGAATATGCTAACAATTGATGTTACAGAAATTGATAATGTAAAAAAAGGAGATGAAGTTGTGTTAATAGGAAACCAAGAAAGCTTATCTTTATCAGTAGCATCGTTTAGTGATTTAAGTAATATGCTCAACTATGAATTATTAACTCGAATTTCGAAAACTATTCCACGAAAAATTATAAAATAATGGCATTTTTAAAATTATACCGACAAAAATTAAAAGAAAACTACACTTTTCTTGATACGCTCTTTAAAGAACGAAATATTGAATGGGGAGTTGTTACAAAATTATTGTGTGGGAATACGATTTACCTAAAAGAAATCATAGAATTAGGAGTAACTGAAATGCACGATTCGAGAATTAGTAATCTGAAAAAGATAAAAAAACTAAATCCGAATATTAAAACAGTATATATAAAACCACCTTCTAAAAGAAATATTTCAAAAATTGTACAATATGCCGATGTAAGTTTTAATACAGAAATTTATACGATTCAAATGCTTTCAGAAGAAGCAAAACTTCAAAATAAAACTCACGGAATCATTATTATGATAGAAATGGGCGATTTACGTGAAGGTGTTTTAGGTGAAGAATTACTTAATTTTTATGAACAAGTTTTTAGTTTACCAAATATTGAAATAAGAGGAATTGGAACCAACTTAAACTGTTTAAGCGGTGTAATGCCAACTCAAGATAAACTAATTCAATTAAGTTTATACAAACAATTAATTGAAGCAAAATTCAATGTAAAAATACCATGGGTTTCAGGAGGAACTTCAGTTGCCATTCCTTTAATGTTAAAAAATGCTCGCCCATTAGCAGTAAATCATTTTAGAATAGGTGAAGCTTTATTTTTTGCCAAAGATTTATTTACAGGTGAAACGATTGAAGGAATGCATAATGATGTGTTTAAATTATATGCTGAAATTATAGAAATAACTGAAAAACCAAACAATCCTACAGGTGAATTAGGTGAAAATGTAGCGGGTCATACTTATGAAATTGATAAAAATACCGATTTAAGTGAAACATCATTAAGGGCCATTTTAGATTTTGGTTTATTAGATATGCAACCTCAATATTTAACACCAACGGATAATTCAATTACAATTATTGATTCTAGTTCAGACATGACCGTAATTGATATTAGTAATTCTGAAAAGAAATATCAAGTGGGTGATTTAGTTTCGTTCGACCTTCAGTATATGGGAGCTTTGTATCTATTAAATTCAGATTATATTGAAAAAAGAGTGGAATAATATTTTTTATTTTAGAAGCACAACAGTTGTTTTCACATCAAAAACTCTCCTGCTTTCTACTATATCTTTTTTGTTTTAAAAGAAAACAAAAAAGGATGCCGTTGCAATCAGGGCTATAATTCACAAGTAATTTTCATAATAACTAATAAACCAAAAAGCTTTTTTAAAGACTTAGTAAACAGAATAAAGACAATTTTAATTTACTTTTTGTTAAATTTATTTGTCAATATGTAAAATAAACTTTACATTTGAAAAATAAATTTAAAACCATTTTTATGAAAACACATTTTCTTTTTCCAAACAAGTTTAAAACTTTCGGTTGGATTTTATTTGTTCCAAGTCTAATTTTAATAATTTCAAGTTCTGTTTTTAATTTATCATTAGATGAATATTTAACAATAAAAGTATTTACAATTTATCAGGAAACAATTGGTGAAGTTCCAGGTTTCTTTACTATAATTACCAATAGCATTTCAGATGAATTGTTAACTTTTGGAATGATTCTAGGTGCAATTTTTATTGGATTTTCTAAACTTAAAGAGGAAGATGAAATGATATCGAAAATTAGATATGAAAGTTTAGTTTGGGCAACCTATTTTAATTATGGTTTAATACTATTTTTTACATTATTTATATACGGAATGCCTTATTTGAATGTGTTATTTTATAATATGTTTACGTTATTAATATTCTTCATCATTCGATTTCAATACAAAATTTATAAACTAAATAAAACCAATCAAGATGACGAATAATTTAAAAGTATTACGAGCCATCAAAAATATTTCACAAGAAGAATTAGCTAAACAAATAGAAGTCAGCAGACAAACCATAAACGCTATGGAAAAAGGAAAGTACGTTCCTTCTACTCTATTAGCTCTAAAATTAGCACGATATTTTGAAAAACCAGTTGAAGAAATATTTTCTTTAGAAGATACAGACTAAAAAAAATCCCAATCAAATTAATGAATGGGATTTTTATTTATAAATATTATTTCTTTTTAAAAGCTGCTAAACCTTCATTTAACCAAGCTTTATATTCTTCAACATCTGGTGTATAACCCACTTGTTTTGTTAAATCTTTTCCTTCATCATCTAGAATAATATAATAAGGTTGTGCATTATTTTTGTAACGTGTAATTTGATAATCGCTCCATTTATTTCCAACAGTTACAATTTCTTTTCCTGTTGCTGGAGAAACATATTGCTCTGCTTTTGGTAATTCTTCTTTTGAGTCAACATATAATGAAATTAAAACAAACTCTTCTTTCAACATGGGTAAAATTTCTGATGTTGACCAAACAAAATCTTCCATTTTTCTACAGTTTACACAAGCATATCCTGTAAAGTCTAATAATATTGGTTTTCCAATTTCTTTCGCGTAAGCTAAACCTTTTTCGTAATCATGAAAAGCAACAATTCCGTGTGGTCCTTTGTGTGCGTGTTCTGGTAAAGCAGAAATTTCTCCTACATTTCCTTCAAACTTATAACCTACTCCATTTGGACTTTCACTATAAGTCATTGGTGGTGGAAACCCTGAAATTAATTTTAAAGGTGCTCCCCAAAGTCCAGGGATTAAATATAAAGTGAACATAGAAACTAGAATTGCCATATATAATCTTCCTACAGATAAATGTGTAATTGGACTATCGTGTGGTAACATCAATTTTCCGAATAAATATAAAGCCCAAGCTCCAAAAATCACAATCCATATAATTAAGAATAATTCTCTTTCTAAATAATGACCTTGCACAACTAAATCTGCATTGGATAAAAATTTAAAAGCCAAAGCTAACTCTAAAAATCCAAGTGAAACTTTAACCGTATTTAACCATCCTCCCGATTTTGGTAATGAATTCATCCAACCTGGGAACATTGCAAATAACATAAATGGTAAAGCTAACGCTAAAGAAAAACCAACCATTCCAACAATTGGTGCAATTCCTCCTTTTGAAGCTGCTTCAACTAATAACGTTCCAACAATAGGTCCAGTACACGAAAAAGATACAATTGCCAGGGCTAAAGCCATGAATAAAATTCCAACAAGGCCACCTCTATCAGCTTGTTTGTCGACTTTATTGGCCCATGAATTTGGTAATACAATTTCAAATGCTCCTAAGAATGAAGTAGCGAAAAACACTAATAGACCAAAGAATATTACATTAAACCAAACGTTAGTTGATAGCGCATTTAAAGCATCAGCACCAAAAATTCCAGTTACTAATGAACCTAATAAAACATAGATTAAGATAATTGAAATTCCGTATAAAATTGCATTACGTTTTCCTTCAGCTTTAGTTTTACTTTGTTTAGTAAAAAAACTAACTGTCATTGGTATCATTGGAAATACACAAGGAGTTAACAAAGCTGCAAAACCACCAAAAAAAGCTAAAAAGAAAATAGTCCATAGTCCTTTTTGTTCTTCTTCCTTTGGTTCAGCAGTAGAAGTTACTTTAGCAGTTGCATTAGCTATTTTTTCAACTTTAGTTTCTGTAGTTGTTAAAACTGTATCATTTGAACTAGTTTCTAAAGAAATAATTTCATTATTTGGTTCTTCATTTGCAATTTCTTCAACTTTTTCTGTTGCTTTTATTGCTGGTAATTTAAACGTAAACGTTTTATCTTGTTGAATACATTGTTCTTTACAAACTTGGTACTCTACATACACTTTTACTTCCTTTAAAGAAGTATTTGTTACCTTAATTATTTGTTTAAATTGTGCTTTTTTTGCAAAATAATATTCCTCTACTTCGAATATATCGTTAAACGATTTTTTATATGCACTTTCATTTGTTTTACCAACAAGAGCATAATTCCCTTTTTTATTTTTATATTCAAAAATCATAGGTAAAGAACCTCCTTCTGGTGTAAATTGTGAATACATGTGCCATTCTGGTTCAATTACAGCATCCATAACCAACTCAAATTCGGTATCTGATTTTTGAACAACTTTAGTAGTCCATTTTACTGGATCTAATATTTGAGCATTTCCTACAAAGGAAAATAAAAGGACAAAAAGGGCTATTAATTTTTTCATTTTATATTTCTATCTTTAAAATATTAATCGTTTTATCGTTTGCTAAAAATCGTTCGTCGTCACGTTTACCAATTATCCAAACTATATCATTATTTGAAGCAAGCAACCATTGTTTTTCTTTATCTATTAACGAATATTTTTCGTCTTTAAAATACTTACTCAACTTCTTCTTTCCTTTCATTCGAGAAGGATAAAAGAAATCACCTTCATGCCATTTTCTAATAACTAAAGGAAACTGAATCTTATCTTCGTCTACAAATATAGTATTGTTAGATGTATTAGAAATGTTATCTACCTTACTTACCTTAATATTTAAGGGAACTTTAAGAGTTTTTTGGTTTTTATTAAGGAAATATTCTTGATTTTCGCTCTTCTCTTTTTTTGAAAAAAGAATCAATTTATTTCTATCTTTTAAAATAATGTGTGTTTCTGAAAAAACTTGTTTACCCGATTGAGCATTTACTAGATTATAAATGTCTTCCCAAGAAGTAAAATCATATTTTTTTAACCATTGAAACAAATATCCTTTGTAATTTTCATATTCTAATAACTTAGGTAAATCAATTTCAATAACATCATTGTTTGAATTGACTATTCTTTGATAGACTTCATTTGAAACTTCAGTAAGTAAATTATTAGCTTGTTTTAAATGATTTAATGTGTTTTGAAATGAATGCATGAAACTTGGATTCAACTCTTTCAAAACAGGAACAACATCGTGTCGTAATTTATTTCGCAAATATTTGTTAGAAGCATTACTTGAATCTTCTCTCCATTTGATATGATTTTCTTTCGCAAAAGTTTCAATTTGTTCTCTAGAAAATTGTAACAAAGGACGAATTATTTTATCATTTTGAAATGGAATTCCGGTTAAACCTTCTAAACCAGTTCCACGAGTTAGATTAATTAAAAACGTCTCAATTTCGTCATCCAAATGATGAGCCGTTAAAACATAATCTAATTTTTTATCGGTTAAAAGTTCGAAAAACCAATCATAACGTAATTTTCGAGCCGCTAATTGAATGGAAAGTTTATGATCTAAAGCGTATTGATTTGTATCAAATTTTTGAATATAGTAAGGAATTTCTAATGCTTCACAAGTTGCTTTTACGAATGCTTCATCGGCATCACTTTCGGTATCACGCAAACTAAAGTTGCAATGTGCAACAGTAATATCCAATTTTAATTTATGAAATAAAGACAATAAAACCATACTATCAATTCCTCCGCTTGTTGCCAAAAGAAGCTTCTTTCCTTTTAAATGGGGAAAATTGATATTAATATGATTTTGTAATTTTTGTAGCATTTTCAAAAGTAAAATAATTATTTAGATTGCAGCACTTCAAACATCGCTTTAGCTTTCAACAAACATTCATCATATTCCATTTCTGGGTTTGATAATGATGTAATAGCACTTCCAACAGAAAATGATAAATATTGATTCTTTTCATTATATAAAATACTACGAATTACTACATTGAAATCGAAATCACCTTCTGGTGTAAAATAACCTACAGCTCCACTATATAGACCTCTTTTGGTTTCTTCTAGTTTTTCGATGATTTTCATTGCCGAAATCTTTGGTGCTCCTGTCATGCTTCCCATTGGAAAAGTGCTTCGCAAAATTTCAATTGGTGCTGTTGTAAAATCTACTTCAGAAACCACTGTAGAAATCATTTGATGAACCTGCTTAAAAGTATATAAACCGCAAAGCTCTTCTACTTTTACACTTCCTTTAGTTGCTGTTTGTGATAAATCATTTCGAACTAAATCTACAATCATAATGTTTTCTGAACGTTCTTTTTCATTCAAACCAAGTTCTTCTTTCAGTTTTTCATCTTCAATTGCATTTAAACTTCTTTTTGCAGTTCCTTTTATAGGTTGAGAAATCACTTTTGCGCTTTCTTTGCGCAAATAACGTTCTGGCGAAGCCGATAGCAAATACTGCTTATCATTTTTAAAATAAACAGCAAATGGTGGTTCTGAAATATTATTTAATTTAATGTACGTTTCTAATGGATTAATTTGTGTTTTGTTTGCAAAAAATTCCATGCAAAAATTAGCTTCATAAATATCACCTTTATGAATATGTTCTAACATTTTTGAAACTTTAGAAATATAGTTTTCTTTAGAAATACGTTGTTCTATTTTGATTTCTTGCAAAGTTGAAAAAGCTGAAAATTCTATTGAAGTAATCTCTTCAAAATCTTCATCAACCTCATCATCAACCATATTTAAGTATTGAATTTCTAATTGGTTTCCTTTTAAAAGAAATAGTTTTTTGGGCTGAAAAAAATATAAATCTGGAAATTCTAAACTATCAGAATTTTGAGATTTTAAATCTTCTATATCGTTTTTTAAATCATATGATAAATAGCCAAACAGCCAATCTTTTGCATTCGATTGATATTGCTTTAAATCTTCAAAAGCATTTATATAATCGGTTTTAATAGATGTAAAAGCATCTACAGCAACAATTAAATCATAGTTAGAATAATCTTGTTTGTAATTATTTGAATCTAAAAAAACAACTTCTCTAAATTGGTTAGACCAATGGAGAAGTTGTTTTTTAAATTTTTCTGTTGTATGAATATGCTTAATTATAGATGTTCTCAAAGAATTATAATTTTGAAATTCAAAAATACAATATTTAAAAGAATCTATTTTATGAACTCTACAACTAAATTACAACCAGATAATAAATTTGTATTTGAATCAGCTAGTGAAGAGTAAACCGAAACTGCCTGATATGCATTTAAATTAACCAATTTTACCATTGAAACAGTTCTTGTATCTCCATTAGTAAGTGTTGCATAAGTTCTTGTTCCAGGAATTTCCGTTCCATAATTAGTTAAGTAGAATTCAGGATTTATAGCAGTACCACCAGAAGTTTTCTTAATTGAAATTGTGTAAGAAACCCTATATAAACCTGTAGTTTTAACTTGAATATTTGGTGTACTCATACTGTTCATCTCATAATTTGCCCCTGTTGAATTAAAAGGTATTGCTCCAGATGTAAGAGCTGTACTAGAATTTCTATAAAGTTCTCCATAAGATTTTGTTGTATTACTATCTGCCCAACTTGCTTTACCATTAGCATCTGAAGTTAAAACTTTACCTACGCCTTGCGTTCCATCTACAATTTTTATAGAACCTGCAATATGCAATCTTTCGTCTGGAGTGTTTGTTCCAATTCCAACTTTATTATTGCTATTTGAAGAATTTCCTAATATAATTGAATTTGATTGTGTAGCAGTTGCTTGATAACCAATTGCAGTTGCATTTTGTCCTGAAGCAGTTGATTCTGTTCCTAAAGCAGTTGATTGTTGTCCGGTAGCAGTTGAATTGTTACCAACAGCTAGAGCATTATTGTTTGTAGAATTTGCCCCTGTACCAATACTAAATGATAAATAACCAGAAGACTTTGCGTCATTACCTATAGAAACATTACTATTATTAGTTGATGAAGCCTGGAAACCTAAAGCCATTGATTGATATCCAGAAGACTTTGAATCTTTTCCAATAGAAACAGTACTATTATTACTTGCTAATGCATTATAGCCTAATGCAACCGATTGATAACCAGAAGAGTTAGCTGAATAACCTAGTGCAATAGCCTCATTACTTGTTAATGCAGAAGCATTACGACCTATTGCAATTGAACTATTATCATTTGCAACTGCACCTTGTCCTAATGAAATTCCTCCATTTGGATGAAATTTGCCAACTTGAATATTATTAACTTTAAATACTAAAGAATTAAAATTATTTGTACCTAAATATTCATTTCCCGTAGATAATGTATTTCCAGTTAAATTCCAGCTATTTGATGAATCAAACGAAGGAGCATTTTCTTTAAATGCTTTCCAATATGTATCCCAATAATAAAAACCAGGAGTTACATCTGAAACACTTGAGGTATTATAAACTAATAAACTCGTCGCTGGATTTGCAATTGTAACAACATCAGTAGTTGATCTTAGACTAACTCTTGGTATTAATAAACCAGCATTTGCGCTTTTTATATCTAGTATTGAAGAAGCATCAGGGCTTGTTGTACCAATACCAACTTGTGAGTACAATGAAGCAAAACTAAAAGCTACAATAACCGTAAATATATTTTTCTTTTTTAAATACATTTTTCTTTTTTTGCAAAATTAAGAACTATTACAGAAAAAATGTATAGTGTGTTGTTTTTATGCTTTTTTTAACTTTAGTTAATAGCTTTTTAAAAAACAAAAAAGTGAAATTAATAATAAAATATAATCATAAAGTTAAATTTAAATGTTATTTTTTTATGTACTACATAGAAAATTTAAATAAATAACTAGAATTAAATAAAAATAAAAAATCCCACCTAAGTGAGATTTTTTTTATACTATTTATCAAGTTTTTATACGTGTAAAGCTCTATTATCGGTTGCTGCTAAAGCCGCTTCTTTAATTGCTTCTGCAAACGTAGGGTGTGCGTGTGACATTCTTGAAATATCTTCAGCGCTAGCTCTAAATTCCATTGCTACGACAGCTTCTGCAATTAAATCGGCACAACGAGCACCAATCATATGCACTCCTAAAACTTCATCAGTCTTAGCATCTGCTAATATTTTTACAAAACCATCAATATCTCCACCTGCTCTTGCTCTACCTAAAGCTTTGAAAGGGAAACTTCCTGCTTTATATGCAACACCCGATTCTTTTAATTGCTCTTCTGTTTGCCCTACTGCAGCAACTTCTGGCCAAGTATACACAACACCTGGAATTAAATTATAATCGATATGAGGTTTTTGTCCAGCTATAATTTCAGCAACCATTGCTCCTTCTTCCTCCGCTTTGTGTGCTAACATCGCTCCACGAACAACATCTCCAATTGCATAAATATTTGGAATATTTGTTTGTAAATGATCGTTAACTTCAACCATTCCTCTATCAGTAATTTTAACTCCAGCTTTATCAGCATTTAATCCTGCAGTATAAGGACGACGACCAACAGAAACTAAAGCATAATCACCTTCTAAAGTAACTAACTCACCTTTTTTATCTTCTGCCTGAACAGTTACTGTGTTTCCTTTTCTTTCTACAGATTGTACTTTATGAGAAACATAGAATTTCATTCCTTGTTTCTTCAATACTTTTGTTAATTCTTTAGATAATGAACTATCCATTCCTGGAATAATTCTATCCATATATTCTACTACAGAAACTTGTGCTCCTAAACGTAAATAAACTTGTCCAAGTTCAATACCAATAACTCCGCCACCAATAATTACTAAATGCTTAGGAATTTCTGGTAATTTTAATGCTTCAGTAGAGGTAATTACTCTTTCTTTATCTAAAGTTATAAAAGGTAAATTAGAAGGTTTTGAACCTGTAGCAATAATGATGTTTTTAGATTCAATAATTTCAGATGAACCATCCTTTTTTGTTACTTTAACAGAAGTAGCACTTTCGAAAGAACCAACACCTTCAAAAACAGTAATTTTATTTTTATCCATTAAATATTTAACACCACCCGAAGTTTGTTCAACTACTGCTTGTTTTCTATCAATCATTTTTTGAAGGTTCACTTTTACATCACCAGAAACTTCAATTCCGTGATCTGCAAAATGTTTCATTTCATCATAATGGTGAGAAGAAGCTAACATAGCTTTTGAAGGAATACATCCAACATTTAGACATGTTCCACCTAAAGTGGAATATTTTTCAATAATGGCAGTTTTTAATCCTAATTGTGCACAACGAATAGCTGAAACATATCCACCAGGACCAGAACCTATAATAGTAACATCAAATTGACTCATAATATATATTTTGTGTGTTTATTTTGCAGTTGCAAAAATAATGATTTTTGTTTAAACGAATTAGTAATATTTGTAAAAAAACAATTTGTACTAACTTAATTTAAATGCTGTTGAATTTTTCACTTCACCTATCATAAAAGTACTGTGTGTACTGCCTATGTCTTTAATAGTTGTTAATTTAGTCACCATAAATTCTCTGTAAGCTTCCATGTCTTCTACAAAGATTTTTAAAATATAGTCATAATCACCACTAACATGAAAACATTCTAAAACTTCATCTAACTTCATTATTTGCTTTTCAAAATGCTTGATTAAGTCAATATTGTGTTGCGAAAGCTTAACATGACAAAAAACAACAAAGTTTTTACTTACCTTTGACCTATCCAATAAAGCAATGTAATTTTTAATAACACCTTCTCGTTCTAATTTTTTCACCCTTTCATATACTGCTGTAACAGAAAGATTTAACTTATCAGAAAGTTCTTTTGTGGTTTTTTTAGTATCCTTTTGAAGCATTTCCAAAAGTTTCTTATCAATTGCATCTAATTTCATCTTGCAAATTTTTTTATTGAAGATCAAATTTAACAAATTACACAGACAAAAAAACTATTTTTATAATTTAATTTAGTTTTAAAAACTATAATACACAAATAAGATTGAAACTTAATTTAAATTTATTGATATTTGATGTAATTTAAACATTAAATAACACAACTTATTATGAGTAAATTCAATCCAGCTGACAATATCCAAGATTTACAATACTTTGGTGAATTTGGGGGAGTTAACCCTTCTATTTCAGATTCTTCAACTTACACATTTCTTTCTGCAAAAACAATGTTTGACACATTTGAAGGTAATGCAGAAGGTTGTTATTTATATTCACGTCATTCTTCACCAAGTAATTTATATTTAGATAAAGCACTTGCTGCAATGGAAGGAACAGAATCTGCAAATGTTGCCGCTTCAGGAATGGGAGCTATTACTCCTACTCTATTACAATTATGTGGAAATGGTGATCATATTGTTTCTAGTAGAACTATTTATGGAGGAACTTATGCTTTCTTGAAGAATTTTGCACCAAGAATGGGAGTTAAAACTACTTTTGTTGATATTACAAAGTTAGATATTGTTGAAGCTGCTATTACTCCTAACACTAAAGTTTTATATTGTGAAACTGTAAGTAATCCTCTTTTAGAAGTTGCTGATATCTCTAACCTTTCTAAAATTGCAAAAAAACACAATTTAAAATTAGTTGTGGATAACACATTTTCTCCATTATCAGTTTCTCCAATTAAATTAGGTGCAGATATCGTAATTCATTCCCTTACAAAATACATTAACGGAAGTAGTGATACTGTTGGTGGTGTAGTTTGTGCTTCTCAAGAATTTATAAACGATTTAAAAAATGTAAATTCAGGGGCAAGTATGTTATTAGGACCGACTATGGACAGTATGCGTTCAGCCTCAGTAATGAAAAATTTAAGAACACTACATTTACGTATTAAACAACACAGTAATAATGCAGCTTATTTAGCTGAAAAATTTGAAAAAGACGGCCTTAAAACAGTTTATCCTGGTTTAAAAAGTCATCCAAGTCATCAATTATATAAAAACATGATTAATCCAGAGTATGGTTTTGGAGGAATGATGACAATTGATGTAGGTTCGTTAGACAAAGCAAATGCATTAATGGAATTAATGCAAGAACGTAATTTAGGATACTTAGCAGTAAGCTTAGGTTTTTATAAAACATTGTTTAGTGCGCCAGGATCATCTACGTCATCTGAAATTCCAATGGAAGAACAAGCCGAAATGGGATTAACAGATGGTTTAATTCGTTTTTCAATTGGTTTAGATAATGATATTGAAAGAACCTATCAAATGATGAATCAATGCATGAAAGAATTAAATATTCTTTAATAAATAGTATAGTTATAAAGTCCGTTTAAGAAATTCTTAAGCGGATTTTTTTTTCTATATTGCATCTTCAAAAAAAAAAATAAATGGATACTAAAATAAATTCAAATAAAGAGTTAAATATTTGGGAAGCATTAATTCCTGTTTTCGCGTTAATAACAATGTTAGGCTACAATGTTTACATCTTTGGCGACAGTGCGCTGGGCGGAAGTAACCAGTTCATTTTATTACTTGGCGCTGCTGTTGCTGCAATTATTGGCTTTTTTAACAAAGTTTCTTTTCAGAAAATGATGGATGAAGTCGCAGAAAATATTAAGTCTACAACTGGTGCAATTTTAATACTACTAATGGTAGGTGCACTTGCTGGTACCTGGTTAATTAGTGGTATAATTCCTTCTATGATTTATTACGGTTTACAAATTTTGAGTCCTGCAGTATTCTTACCAGCGACTTTAATTATTTGTGCAGTAATTTCAATTGCAACAGGTAGTTCTTGGACTACTTCAGCAACTGTTGGTATTGCATTAATTGGAATTGGAGGAGCCCTAGGATTTCCTCTTGGTATGGTAGCTGGTGCTGTAATATCAGGAGCTTATTTTGGAGATAAATTATCACCTATGTCTGACACAACAAATTTAGCCCCCGCAATGGCTGGTACTGATTTGTTTACTCATATCAAATATATGGCTCTAACAACAACTCCTACTTTTATTATTTCATTTATATTATTTATCATTTTAGGTTTAACTGTTGAAACTAAAGGTATAGCAGATTCTTCGAGCTTACTTATAGATATTGAAAAATCATTCAATATAACACCTTGGTTATTTTTAGTACCTATAATAGTTATAGGAATGATTGTTAAAAAAACAGAACCTTTAGTTGCTTTACTGATAGGAACTTTATTAGCTGGTATTTTTGCAATTATTTTTCAACCTGAAATTGTACTAATGCTATCAGGTGGTAAAAGTTTAAATTTTGCAAATGCGTACAAAGGAGTTTTAAATGCCATTACAATAGATTCAGTAATACCAACTGAAAATGAAACTCTAAAAGAATTATTCAAATCTGGAGGAATGCAAAAAATGCTGGGTACAATTTGGTTAATTCTTTGTGCAATGGTTTTTGGAGGAATTATGGATGCAATTGGCGCATTGGCAAGGATTAGTCAAACTTTATTAAAAATGGCGAAATCAGTATTTGGTTTATTTGCAGCAACTGTAGGTAGCTGTCTAGCCTTAAATATTACTGCTTCTGATCAATATTTAGCAATTGTAGTTCCTGGAAAAATGTTTGCTAAAGCATATAAAGATAAAGGACTTGCCCCTGAAAATTTAAGTAGAACTTTAGAAGACTCAGGAACTGTAACATCAGTATTAATTCCATGGAATACTTGTGGTGCCTACCAATCAGGAACATTAGGTGTAGAAACTTTTGACTACCTACCTTATGCTTTCTTTAATTTATTGAGCCCTTTTATGACATTAATTTTTGCAGCATTTAATATTAAAATAAAACAATTAGTTTCAGGTATTGAAAATTAAAAAATAATAGATAATATCTATTTCAAAATAAAAATTAACCATTACTTAAATTAAGTAGTGGTTTTTTTTATTGTATTTTTGTATAACAATAAATTGATAATCAACAAAATACATAAATCATGGAACATTCTAACAGTAACGGAAAATGCCCTTTTCATCAAAAAGAAGATAATGTAAAACCAACTACAGTTAATCAGGATTGGTGGCCTGAAGCTTTAAATTTAGATATACTTCATCAACACGACACAAAAACAAATCCTTTAGGAGAAAGTTTCAATTATGATGAGGAATTTAAAAAATTAGATTTAGAAGCTTTAAAAGCAGACTTAAAAAAACTTATGACGGATAGTCAAGAATGGTGGCCAGCTGATTGGGGTCATTATGGTGGATTAATGATTCGTATGGCATGGCATTCAGCCGGAACATATAGAGTCTCTGATGGTCGTGGAGGAAGCAATACAGGCAATCAACGTTTTGCTCCTTTAAACAGTTGGCCTGATAATGTAAGTTTAGATAAAGCTAGAAGATTACTTTGGCCGCTTAAAAAGAAATATGGAAATAAAATTTCATGGGCTGATTTAATGATTTTAGCTGGAAATATGGCTTATGAATCAATGGGTTTAAAAACATTTGGTTTTGCAGGTGGTCGTGAAGATATTTGGCATCCAGAAAAAGACATTTATTGGGGCTCAGAAAAAGAGTGGTTAGCGGAAACAAAAAACAGATACGATAGTGAAGAAAATAGAGAGTCTTTAGATAATCCATTAGCTGCTGTACAAATGGGATTAATTTATGTAAATCCTGAAGGAGTAGACGGAAAACCAGATCCATTAAAAACAGCTATTGATGTACGCACAACTTTTAAGCGTATGGCAATGAATGATGAAGAAACCGTTGCTTTAACAGCTGGTGGACACACGGTAGGAAAAGCGCATGGTAATGGTGATGCTTCAAAATTAGATAAAGAACCAGAAGCTGCAAATGTTGAAGAGCAAGGTTTAGGTTGGCACAACCCAAAAGGAAACGGAAATGGACCTGATACTATTACTAGTGGAATAGAAGGTGCTTGGACAACAAATCCAACACGTTGGGATAACGAATACTTTTATTTATTGTTCACTTACGAATGGGAATTAAAGAAAAGTCCTGCTGGTGCTTGGCAATGGGAACCAATTAACATTAAAGAAGAAGATAAACCTATTGATGCATTTGATTCTAATAAAAGAAATAATCCAATCATGACCGATGCAGATATGGCTATGAAAATGGATCCTATCTACAGAGAAATTTCTGAAAAATTTTATAAAAATCCTGATTATTTTACAGAAGTTTTTGCAAAAGCATGGTTTAAATTAACACATCGTGATTTAGGACCTAAAAACCGTTATTTAGGAGCAGATACTCCAAAAGAAGATTTAATTTGGCAAGATCCAATTCCTAAAGTTGATTATAATTTATCAGATGCAGAAATTGAGGAATTAAAATCAAAATTATTAAATAGTGGTTTATCTAGTGCTGAATTAATAAATACAGCTTGGGATAGTGCTAGAACTTTTAGAGGTTCAGATTTTAGAGGTGGCGCAAATGGAGCTAGAATAAGGTTAGCTCCACAAAAAGATTGGACAGGAAATGAACCTGAAAGATTACAAAAAGTTTTAAATAAATTAACCGAAATTCAATCTCAATTAACTACAAAAGTTAGTATAGCTGATTTAATTGTTTTAGGTGGAACTGCAGCAGTAGAAAAAGCAGCTCATAATGCTGGTATAAATTTAAAAGTACCATTTTTACAAGGTCGTGGTGATGCAACTCCAGAAATGACAGATGCTGATTCGTTTGCAGAATTAGAACCAACTAATGATGCTTTTAGAAACTTCATGAAAAAAGAATATGCTGTTAAACCAGAAGAGTTAATGCTTGATAAAGCTCAATTATTAGGATTAACTGCTCCTGAAATGACTGTTTTACTTGGTGGAATGAGAGTTTTAGGAACAAATTACGGTGAAACAAAACATGGTGTTTTTACAGACAAAGTTGGAACGCTTACAAACGATTTCTTTGTAAATCTAACAGACATGAATAATGTTTGGAAACCAATAGGACAAAACTTGTACAATATAAACGACAGAAAAACAGGGCAAACAAAATGGACTGCAACTCGTGTTGATTTAGTTTTTGGCTCTAATTCAATTTTAAGAGCTTATGCTGAAGTTTATGCACAAGATGATAACAAAGAAAAATTTGTAAAAGATTTTATAAAAGTTTGGACTAAAGTAATGAATTCCGATCGTTTTTAAATTAAAATGAATATTTTTAAACTCATAATAATTGATAAGAACTTCTCATAAATGAGGAGTTCTTATTATTTAAAAACTAATATAGATAAAAACTATTCTAGTATGATTAAATATGATTAATATCATTTTAAAATTGTGATATTAAGCATAAATTTGCATTAGAAAATTAATAAACAATTAAAAATAAAATACAATGGCATTAGTAGGAAAAAAATTCCCAAACATTACAGTTGACGCAATCTCTTCAATGGGAGATAATTTAAGAATTAACGTTTTAGAAGAAGCTGTTAAAAATAAGAAAAAAGTACTTTTATTCTGGTATCCAAAAGATTTTACATTTGTTTGCCCTACAGAATTACATGCTTTTCAAGCAGCTTTAGGAGAATTTGAAAAAAGAAATACTATGGTAATAGGTGCTTCTTGTGACACAAACGAAGTTCACTTTGCTTGGTTAAATACTGCAAAAGACAATGGTGGAATTGAAGGAGTAACTTATCCTTTATTAGCAGACACAACTCGCAACTTATCATCTGCTTTAGATATTTTAGATGTTGATGTTGATTTTGACGAAGATTATGAAGATGAATTATTAGTTGGATCAAACGTTACTTTTAGAGCAACTTATTTAATTGACGAAGATGGAAAAATTTTCCACGAAAGTGTAAATGATATGCCGTTAGGTAGAAATGTAAACGAATATTTACGTTTAGTGGATGCTTATACACATGTTCAAACAAAAGGAGAAGTTTGTCCAGCAAACTGGGAAGAAGGAAAAGATGCAATGGGAGCAGATAGAAATAGTACTGCTGCTTATTTAGCTTCTCACTAATCAATAACAAAAAACAAGTTCAAGTTCAATGGCAATTATAAATTTAAAATTGCCATTGATTTTTGATTTTGAAATTGAAATTTTAAAACTATGTTTACAGAAATAGAACAAGATAATTTAGCAGAGGTTGTTGCTTCAAATGATACGGTTATAGTGCAATATTCAGCAACTTGGTGTGGAAATTGTCGTATTATGAAACCAAAATTCAAAATGTTGGCTTCTCAAAACGAAAGTATTCCATTCTTAATGGTTGATGCTGAAAAATTTCCTGAATCAAGAAAGCTAGCAACAGTTGATAATTTACCAACTTTTGCAACATTCAAAAACGGAAAATTAGTAAATCAAACGCAAACTAATAAGTTAGAAATATTAACTGAATTAGTAAACGAAGTAATATAATAAAAGGGGTAAAAGTTTAAAGGGTTATGAGGTTAAATGTAACTCAAGCCTTTTAATCTTTTAAATGCATAAACTAATAACCTAAAAATGAAATTACCTGTAATAAAACAACTAACTCAATTTATTGAAGACAACGATCAAGATTATTTGATTGAAACCATAGAAGTTTTAGAAAACTTAACTGAAGTATCTTCTTTGAAAGATGAAGAATTAGATGTAATTGGTGAATTAATATCTAACATGTATGGAGCTCTTGAAGTACATAAAATGATAAAAGAAGGGAAAGATAAAAAAACAGCATTAAATGATTTTATGAAAAGAGTTTTAGGTTCTATAGATAAATAATCAATAAACGTCAATTTTATCTTCCATAATTAAGAAAATGTAAAAAAATTAACAATTTATTTATATATTGCGTAGTAATTTATAAATAAATTTTTATGAAAAAAACTACTTTTTACATTTTATCTTTTTTATTAACCATAACTTTTGCAAATGCGCAAAATGATCAATTTAAACCTAGGAATCCTGTATTAGAGTTTTTAAATTTTTCAAATGATACGCTTATTGTAGCAATGAAAACTCCATTTAAAAACCAGAACGAAAGAGTAGTTTCTAGTAAAATACCCTATCCTATAATTTTTATTCATGGATTAAATTCAAGTTCAGAAACTTGGAATTCAACATCTAATTATTTGGATTCTCAATATGGCTTTACTTTTGGTGGAAGATTTGATTTTTGTTTAAGTGCAGACGGAAATCATAATTTAGCAAATAAAAACTTTTATCCAACTTCTGGTGCAGATATTGCAGCATTTGAAACCACTACATTACAGAATGGCGATTATTACTATGTAAATTTTGATGTAAATATTAATGGCTCAATAGGAACTTCAGTTTACAGTAATCAATCTGCTGTAACAAAACAAGGAGTAGCTGTTAAAAAAGCTGTAGAACGCGTTTTAGCACTAACAGGAAAAGATAAAGTAATTCTTGTTGGTCACAGTATGGGTGGCTTAGCTTCAAGAGAATATATTCAAAACTCAAATAATTGGCAACCTGACGGAATGCACCATGTTGCTAAATTTTTAACACTTGGAACACCACATGGAGGAAGTAACGCAAGTGATATTGGATTGGGTTGGATTATTGGAATGGAAACTCACGCAGAAGCTTTAAGAGATTTAAAAATTACCTATTACTATAGTGGTGAACCTAGTAGATATTTATTTGGAGGAATTGAAATAAATAACTCTAGTAATATGAATGAACACTTATTTGGTCAAGATTATTGGAATATAGATGTTAACTGCAATGGAACAATCGGAGATAATATTATTGGATTAAATCAAAAAACAATAGACCATTTAATTGATTTTTCAAGTGTCATAGGAAGAGTTAACGGTTCCTCATCTGATGGAGTTGTAACTGAAGCTGCTGCGAAAATGGATAATTATTTTACCGGAACAGGATTAACTTACCCTATAAAATATTTTTATTACACTTCGATTGGTGTGGAAAATCATACGGCGCTTCCAAGTCAATATTACTATGTAATGCAAGGTTTAGATGAACCAAATGTAAAAGAATTAGCTTATTCTATTGATACAAATACTGAATATAGAGGGTTTACAACTGTACAAGCTACCGGAACAACTATAGATGATGATTTTTATAAATTTACTATAACTGATAACATGAATGCTGTAGTTTCTGTTAGTAATATTGTTACAGGCTCAATGAATACTACTATTTTAAATAGTTCAGGAACTCCTATTGGTACTTCTCAAAATAATACAGGATCTACATTAAATTTAACTAGATTACTTACACCTGGTGATTATTTTTTAAAAATTTCAAGTACAACACCAACAAATACAAACTACCAAACTCCTTATGTTTTTAATATTACAACTACATTGGGAACAAATGAAAATGTATTTAACTCTATTAGTTACTATCCTAATCCGGTTAGAGACATATTAACTATTGATAATTACAACTATTCTAAAATAAGTATTTATTCTGTTTTAGGTCAATTATTAGACGTAAAATTAAATGACAATAGTTCTAATACATCTCAAATTAACATGGAAAACTATTCTAATGGTTTGTATATTTTAGTTTTAGAAAATGAAAATGGGGCAAAAACGATTAAAGTAATTAAAGAATAATCATTTATATATTACAAAAAAAAAATGCTCTTTACAAGAGCATTTTTTTATACATTTTATTTATAATATTTTTTCCTAAACCAAAAAGCTGCATTAACTAAAATAATTAATGCAGGTACTTCAACCAAAGGACCTATTACACCTGCAAAAGCTTGTCCACTATTAATTCCGAAAACACCAATTGCAACAGCAATAGCTAATTCAAAATTGTTTCCTGTTGCCGTAAATGCAATTGATGTAGCTTTTGAATAATCAGCTCCAAAATATTTTCCTACAAAGAAACTTATTACAAACATTAAAATAAAGTAAATTACCAAAGGAATTGCGATTCGAACAACATCCATTGGAATTTGCACAATCAACTCACCCTTTAAACTAAACATTAAAACTATTGTAAAAAGTAATGCAATTAATGTTATTGGTGAAATAAATGGAAGATATTTAGTTTGAAACCACTCTTCTCCTTTTAATTTTATCAAAAAATAACGACTCAAAAATCCTAATGCAAACGGAATACCTAAATAGATACCAACACTTTCAGCAATTTGAGCTATACTAATATCAACAACTAAACCTTCATATCCAAAATAAGGTGGCAAAACAGTAATAAAAAAATAAGCATAAACACTATATAATAATACTTGAAAAATACTATTTAAAGCAATTAAGCCTGCTGCATACTCTCTATTTCCTTCAGCTAAATCATTCCAAACAACAACCATAGCAATACATCTAGCCAATCCAATTAGAATTACACCAATCATATATTCTGGATAACCATTTAAAAATAACAGAGCTAGTGCAAACATTAAAATTGGACCTACAATCCAATTCAAAAATAAAGAAGCACCTAAAATTTTTGTGTTTTTAAAAACTTCACCCAATTGGCTATAATTAACTTTTGCCAATGGTGGATACATCATTAAAATTAATCCTATTGCCAAAGGAATATTTGTCGTTCCAGATGAAAATGAATTTATAAAGTTTGATGAACTTGGAATAAAGTAACCTATTCCAACTCCAAGTAACATGGCTAAAAATATCCATAATGTTAAAAATCTATCTAAGAAACCTAATCTCTTTTTCATCTTTTTTAAATTAATTTTAAGTAAATATTGATATAATATAATCCTGTAATGATAAATGTTAAAGCTGCAATAACTCGCATTATTTTTTCAATTTTGGTAATCATTTTAAAATAATTTCCTAGTTTTTCCATGCTGAATGCAATTACAAATGCAAAGAAAATTACCGGCAAACCTGTCCCGATAGAAAAAAATACCGGCAATAATAAACCTTCGCTTGAAGCTAAAGTCATAGGAATTAACATTGCAAAAAACAAGGCTCCACTATATGGACAAAATGCCATAGCAAATAAAGCTCCCAACAAAAACGAACCCAATAATCCTTTTGTTTTAAAGGTTTCTGATAATTTTTCAGTAAAATTAAATCCTTTTATAAAATTCAATTTAATTACATCTAGCATTATCAAACCAATAATTATCAACACATAACCAATGTATTTTTCGCCATTTCCTTGAAATATTTTGGCCACTTGAAATTTACTTGCTCCAAAATAAATTAAAGCACCAATTGAAGTGTACGAAAACATTCTTCCTAATGTGTAAAGCAAACCACTCAAGACCACTTTTTTCTTTTTATTAATGGTTTTGGCAATAAAAGCAGTTGCTGTAATATTTGTTGCTAACGGACAAGGAGCAATTGCTGTGAGTAATCCCAAAGCAAAAGCTGCAAGAATTGGAAAATCTTTATTTTCGGCAAATGTTTGAATAAAATCCATACTTATTTAAACGCTATAATTTCTTTTTCAAGTTCAGTTTTAAACTTGTCACCTTCATTTTTAGCATACATAAAAGCCATTTCGGTTAAGTCTTTCGTGTTTTTTGTAGTCGAATTATACAAGTATAAAGAAGTTCCTGTTGCTTGAAATTGTTCAGAAATTGCAGCATTCTTTTCATCATCCAAATTATAAATCACGAAAGAAATTTTATCGTTTCCTTGAATCGTTTCCTTACTTAATTTTTCAATGTTATTACAAGTAACACAACGATGTTCTGTGTGAAACTGAATCAATTGAATTTCTGTCGTTGCAGCATTTTCAGCTACCGTTTGAACTACTTCTGATGCTTCTTTTTTACAAGAAAATAAAGTAATTATTAATATAAATAGTAATACATTTTTTTTCATTTATTTAATTTTTTCCATATTTAGTAATAATTGCCATTTGCCCAGCATGATAGACTGTGTGAGAAACTATTCGGCCAAAAGCTTCTGCTTTAGTTTTTGTTCCAAATTCATTTGTAGTAATAGTTGTTTCCCAATCTTCATCACTTTGTTTTTCAACAATTGATTTTAAGGATTCAAAAGAATGAGCAACATAGTCTTTCAACTCTTGAAGATTTTTCCATTCACCTGTATCTTTTTTATCGATAACTGTTTTTGCAATAACTTTTACTTCTTTTGCTCCAAAAACATTTTTAGCAAAAAGTAATTCTACATCACCAATATGACGAATAAGAAAACCAACACTATTTACTGAAGGATCTAACTTTTTGATTAAATCTTCTTGTGTTAAAGTTGCTAATTGATTCGTAAATCTAGTTCTAGATTCAATCCAAAGTTCTAAGAAAAGTTGTGTTTTTGAATTCATAACTATAAAATAATATTAAATAAATAACCCGAGATTATGATAAAAAACGCAATCACTGAAAAGAAAATGGCAATTAATTTCCAAGTCATTACTTTTTTAAGTAAAGTCGCTTCTGGTATTGATAAACCTACAACTGCCATCATAAAAGCAATTGCAGTTCCAATAGGAATTCCTTTTTGAACAAACACTTGAATAATTGGTAAAACTCCTGCTGCATTACTATACATTGGAACTCCAAATATTACAGCTAACGGAACAGCAAAAGGATTTTCTTTACTAATATAGTTTTCAAAAAAGCCTGTTGGTATAAATCCATGCATTAAAGCACCAATTCCGATTCCGATTATTACATACAATAAAACGCTTTTTATGATTCCCATTGCTTCTCTAAAAATCAATGGTAATCGTTGTGTAAAAGATTGGTTTTCTATTTCTAAATCACTTTCTTTTTCAGCATTAAGCAAAACCTGTTGTACCCAAGGTGACAAATGTTTTTCGAGATTTAATTTTCCTAAAACAAAACCACCTATCGTTCCTAAAATGATACCACTTGAAACATATAAAATTGTGGCTTTTAGTCCAAACATTCCAATAAAAAGTGCAATTGCCACTTCATTAACTAATGGAGAAGTGATTAAAAAAGCAAACGTGACTCCTAATGGAATTCCACCTTTTACAAACCCTATAAATAAAGGAACTGAGCTACAAGAACAAAAAGGAGTTATAGCCCCAAATGTAGAGGCAAAAAGATATTCTAATCCAAAAAGTTTAGTTCGAGAAAGATAATTTCTGATTTTATCCACTGGAAAATAAGAATTTACAATTCCCATTATAAAGGTAATAAGAAACAATAAGATTAAAATCTTAATCGTGTCATACACAAAAAAATTGAGTGCATCACCTAATTTACTTCCTTGAGCAATGTCAAAAAT
>PKEA01000021.1 GCA_002862805.1 Flavobacteriaceae bacterium
GCATTTTCGTCTTTTACCAATTCTTTTACTTGCTCAACATACTTATTCCCTGAAACTGCAGAGTTTTCATCAACATTACATACATACAAAACCGGTTTATTTGTAATTAATTGAAAACCAGTCATTAACTCTTCTTCGTCGTTGTTTTGTGGCGTAACCGTTCTTGCAGATTTTGCTTCTAAAAGTGCAGTTCTTATTCTTTCTAATAAAGCAGTTTCAACTTGCGCTTCTTTATTACCGGTTTTAGCTGCTTTTTTTGTTTTTTCTAAACGTTTTTCAACTGTTTCTAAGTCTTTTAATTGCAATTCGATGTCGATTGTTTCTTTATCGCGAATAGGATTTACATTTCCATCTACATGCACAATATTGTCGTTATCAAAACAACGTAAAACGTGAATAATTGCATTACATTCTCTAATGTTTCCTAAGAATTGATTTCCTAATCCTTCCCCTTTACTTGCTCCTTTTACTAAACCTGCAATATCAACAATATCAACAGTTGCCATTTGAACTCTTTCTGGTTTCACCAATTCTTCCAAACGATTAATTCTTGGGTCTGGTACGTTTACTACGCCTATATTTGGTTCAATTGTACAAAAAGGGAAGTTTGCGCTTTGTGCTTTAGCATTTGACAAACAATTAAATAAAGTTGATTTTCCAACATTTGGTAATCCTACAATTCCTGCTTTCATTGTAAATGTATTTTTTAAAAGTGTGCAAATATAGCTTAAAAGTTATTGAGTAACAAAGTGCTAAGATGCAAAGTTTATTAAACTAAAAAACTCCTCTAATTTGAGGAGCTTATTATTATTCGTTATGTAAAAACGCTTGTCTATTTAAAAGCGTTTCTTCGCTTTCTACATGATTATCATCAGGAATACAACAATCAACAGGACAAACTGCTGCACATTGTGGTTCTTCATGAAAACCTTTACATTCTGTACATTTTCCAGGAACAATATAATACACATCATCAGAAATAGGCGTTTGGGCAGCATCTGAATCAACTTCAGTACCATCTGGTAAAATAATTTTACCACTTAATTTTGTACCATCTTTATACCTCCAATCGTCTGCACCTTCGTATATTGCAGTGTTCGGACATTCTGGCTCACAAGCGCCACAATTTATACATTCATCTGTTATAATTATTGCCATTTCTTTAAAAGTTTAATTGTTTAAAAGTTTAATTGTTTAAAAGTTATACACCTTACAACATAAACTTTTGGCTAATGCTTTTTCACTCACTATATTTGTGCAAAATTACAATGTAAACCACATATATACAAATAACAAATGTTACAAATTGAAATTAAAAATTGTTTTATTGAATTAGGGAAGTTTTTAAGTCAGTTTTCTTTAGAAAAAAATGAAGCAAAACCCAATGTAAAAAACAATACTCTATATTTTGATGAATTTGTAAAACTAATTGAACTATCTCAGTCTCATAACGGTTGGTTTACACCAGAACAAGTTTATTTCTCTATTCATTCTTGGTCGGAAGCCTTAAAAGAAGAGAATTTAAACAAATGGTTAAGCAATTATACTTTTAAAGAAAATTCAAATAAAAATGTTGGATTAATATTAGCTGGAAATATACCTTTAGTTGGTTTTCATGATTTTTTGTCGGTTTTAATAACTGGACATAATGTTTTAGTAAAAACATCTTCAAACGATCAACATTTAATACAATTTTTAGCCCAATATTTAATTTCTATTGACGAAAGATTAAAAGGAAAAATAACTTTTATTGAAGGTAAACTAGAAGATTTTGACGCTGTTATTGCTACCGGAAGTAATAATACTTCCCGTTATTTTGAATATTATTTTAAAAGTAAGCCCAATATTATAAGAAAAAACAGAAATTCAGTAGCTGTTTTAAATGGTAATGAAACTTCTGAAGATTTAGAAAATCTAGGAGAAGACATTTTTAGGTATTTTGGTTTAGGTTGTAGAAATGTATCAAAATTATTTGTTCCAAAAGGATATGATTTTAAACATTTTTTTGAATCTATTTTTAAATATAAAGATGTTATTTTTTATGAAAAATACGCTAATAACTACGACTACAATAAAGCCGTTTTCTTAATGAGTTTATACAAACTTTTAGATAATGAATTCTTAACTTTAAAAGAGGACACAAGTTATTCATCTCCTATTTCAAGTGTTTTTTATGAATTTTACGATAACATTGAAGATGTAAAAAGTCGTTTAGAAAAAGAATCAGAACAAATTCAATGCATAGTTTCTAATAACTTAATTGAAAATAGTATTTCATTTGGACAAACACAAAAACCTCAACTTTGGGATTATGCTGATAATATCGATACTTTGAATTTTTTAATCAATCTTTAAATTAAAGATTATTGAAATAAAAGTGTTAAAAAAAACACTTTTATTAATAAAATCAAATTATTATTACAATATTATCACACGTTTTTTACACATTTTTTACGAAATTTACACCTTTAAACAACCCACTACAATTTATTTAAAAAAAATGAAAAAACACAACTATAGCGCAGGTCCTTGCATTTTACCACAAGAAGTATTTGAAAAAGCAGCACAAGCAGTTTTAAATTTCAACAATTCTGGGTTATCTATTTTAGAAATTTCTCACAGAAGCGCTGATTTCGTTGCCGTTATGGAAGAAGCTAGAAATTTAGCTTTAGAACTTTTAGGTCTAGAAGGAAAAGGATACCAAGCTTTATTCTTACAAGGGGGAGCAAGTTTAGAATTCTTAAGAGTTCCACAAAACTTAATGCAAGAAAATGGAAAAGCGGCTTATTTAGATTCTGGAACATGGGCAAATAGCGCTATTAAAGAAGCTAAAGCGTTTGGAGAAACTATTGTCGTAGGCTCTTCTAAAGAGGCAAATTATACTTTTATTCCAAAAGAATACACTATTCCATCTGATGCAAATTATTTTCACTGTACCTCAAACAATACTATTTTTGGAACACAAATGAAATTATTCCCTAAAACTTCAGTTCCTGTTGTTTGCGATATGAGTTCGGATATTTTTTCTCGTAGTTTAGATTTTTCAAAATTTGATATCATTTATGCTGGAGCTCAAAAAAATATGGGACCAGCAGGAGTTACTTTAGTAGTAATCAAAGAAGAAGTTCTTGGAAAAACAGGTAGAAATATTCCAAATATTTTAAATTACCAACAACATATTGCCAAAGAAAGTATGTATAACACACCACCTGTATTCGCAGTTTATACATCATTACTAACATTAAAATGGTTAAAATCTAAAGGCGGAATTGCAGTAATTGAAAAAGAAAATGAAGCAAAAGCAGCTTTACTTTATACTGAAATTGATAGAAATCCACTATTTAAAGGTGCAGCTAATAAAGAAGATCGTTCTATAATGAATGCTACTTTTTTACTAGCGGATGAAAATCATAAAGAAACATTTGATAAAATGTGGAAAGCAGCCGGAATATCTGGTATAAACGGACATCGTTCTGTAGGCGGTTATAGAGCTTCAATGTATAATGCATTGCCTATTGAAAGTGTTCAGGTTTTAGTAAATGTAATGAAAGAATTAGAAAATGAAATATAGTAATTAGTTACTAGTAAATAGTAACTAGCAAAAAATATAAAAATGAAAGTTTTAGCAAACGATGGTATTTCTAAAAGCGGAATTAAAGCTTTAGAAAAAGGAGGATTTGAAGTTATTACCTCTAAAGTAGCACAAGAACAAGTTGCAAATTATATAAATACACATTCAATCAGTGTATTATTAGTTAGAAGCGCTACTAAAGTAAGACAAGACATTATAGATAATTGCCCAGGATTAAAAATTATTGGTCGTGGTGGTGTAGGAATGGATAATATTGATGTAGATTATGCTCGTAGTAAAGGGATACATGTAATCAACACACCAGCTTCTTCTTCTGAATCAGTTGCAGAATTGGTTTTCGCTCATTTATTTTCTGGAGTTCGTTTTTTACATGATTCTAACAGGAACATGCCTCTTGAAGGTGATACCAATTTTAATGGTTTAAAGAAAGCTTATGCAAATGGCTTAGAATTAAGAGGAAAAACATTGGGGATTATTGGTTTTGGAAGAATTGGTCAAGCTGTAGCAAAAATTGCTCTTGGTTTAGGAATGAAAGTAATTGCTTCTGATAAATATGTTGGACAAGCAGTAATTAGAGTTGACTTTTATAATGGCCAATTCATTAATGTAGATATTATAACTGAACCGTTAGAAGATTTATTTAGACATTCTGATTTTATTACTTTGCATGTACCAGCTCAAGACGGCTATGTTATTGGAAGAGATGAATTAAAACTCATGAAAGAAGATGTTGGAATAGTTAATGCAGCTCGCGGTGGTGTTATAGATGAAGTAGCTCTTGTAGAAGCTCTAGACGAAGGAAAAGTTTTATTTGCTGGTTTAGATGTTTTTGAAAACGAACCAACTCCTGAAATTAAAATATTAATGAATCCAAAAATATCATTAACTCCACATATTGGTGCTGCCACTATTGAGGCTCAAGACAGAATTGGCACAGAACTTGCAGAGCAAATTATAAGTTTACTTAAAAATAGTTAATATTTTTTTGTAACTCTATGATTTAACTTAAATTTTAAAACAAAATTATGTCAGGAATTACAGATTTATTAAACAGCGATATGGGTAAGGAACTTGTAAGTTCAATTTCTCAAAAAACAGGAATTGATGCTTCACAAGCGTCTAAAGTTGTTTCATCCGGATTACCTGCTCTTATGGGAGCTATGCAAAATAACCTAAGCTCTGCTGAAGGTGCTTCAGGATTATTAAGCGCATTAACAAGCGGAAAACACGATGGAAGCATTTTAGACAACCTTGGCGGATTTTTAAATGGTGGGGATTTCTCTGATGGTTCAAAAATATTAGGACATGTTTTAGGAGGAAATCAAGACACAATGGTTCAAGGATTGAGTTCTAAAACTGGTGTAGACTCTAGTATTATTTCTAAAATATTACCTATGCTTGCTCCTATTGTCATGGGATATTTAGGTAAACAAACAAAAAGTAAAGGAGTTTCTAATGGTTCTGACTTAAGCGGAATGTTAGGAGGACTATTAGGAGGTGCTGGTGGAAATTCAATGTTAACATCTGTATTAGATCAAAATGGAGATGGTAAACTTGATGTTAGTGACGCAATGTCTGCATTAAGCGGAAAGAAAAAAGGTGGTCTTGGAGGTTTACTAGGCGGGCTTTTTGGAAAAAAATAGTTTATATAATTCGTAATAAAATATTAAAAGCACTGACTATGTCGGTGCTTTTTAATATCTTTATAATTCTATTTTTATTATATAATGAAAACATATATAATCATCCTCTTAAGTTTAATTGGTCTTTTATTTTCTTGTAAAAGCCAGCAAAATGATGTGGAATTAAAAAAAGATTCTAATCTGAGAGAATCCGACACTATTAGAATTGCAAATGAAGAATTAGAATACGAAATAATAATTATAGATGCAGGGTTTTCTTCTTGGATTAATACTTCTGCTAAACCAAGAAATTTTTACACGCAGTCTTACTTAGAAGCAAGAAATAGAGTTTGGGTGCAAGAATGGAATCAAAGAGCAAACTTTCCTTCGCAGTATTCAAACTTATATGAATTACCTATTAACTATGAAAGCAGTGTTAATTATGGATATGAAGTAAATTATATGTTATATAATTATTTGGTTTACTTTCAATTAAAAAACAATCAAAAATTAGGATTTTTTCCTGCAAGAAGATAATAATGAATAAATTAAAAGAACGCTGGAACATAACAAGCAACTGGCAATTAACAAAAATATTAATAGTATTTGCAATTACTGGGTTTAGTTCATTACAATTAGCTAAACCATTTTTAAACTTAATAGGTATTCCAGAAACATTTGAACCACATTGGTTGTATCGTGTTTTAAGATTATTATTGATTTTTCCAATTTATCAAGTTTTATTAGTCTTTGTTGGTTTTGTATTTGGAGAATTTAAATTCTTTTGGGAATTTGAAAAGAAAATGCTTTATAGAATGAAACTTGGCTTTATTGCAGATTTTTTCGACAATAAACTAAAAAAATAAAGCTCCAACTGGAGCTTTTTATTTTTTATAAACATAAGTATACAACCAAGTCAAGGTAAACGTAGGAATAATATCTATAAATGGAAATACTTCTTCAATAAAACCAATTATACCCGCAACTTTACCTGTTGTACCTTGATACATTTTCATTAATAATATTCCTGAAATTGGCGCCCAAATTAAATCAATAGTCTCTGCGTATAAAGGAATTGCATAAGAAATCATACCTATTAAATCGAAAAGAATACCTAAATATAATTTTGTAAATTTATTTGATTGTTTCTTATGTTCACTTTTTTGTAAAATGGTTTTCATAGTAATGCATAACTTTTATTACTACTTAATAATCAAAATGAGTGCCAATCCTTATTCTTTACCAATTAATTTATAGAAATCTTCTCTAAATGCTTTATCAGTAAAAGCACCGCCATACTGCAAGGTTGAAGTAAAACTAGATTCATCTTTAATTCCTCTACTAGAAACGCACAAATGTTTTGCTTCAATTACAACCATTACATCTTCCGTTTCAAGAACTGTTTTAAATTCATTGAAAATTTGCATAATCATTCTTTCTTGAACTTGTGGTCTCTTAGCGTAATAATCAACAATTCTATTCAGTTTTGACAATCCAATTACTTTACCCGATGATATGTAACCCACATGAGCTTTACCAACTATAGGTAAGAAATGATGTTCACAAGTTGAATTAAAACTTATATTAGCTTCAACAAGCATTTTATTGTATTGATATGAATTATCAAATACTGATATTTTAGGTTTATTCATTGGGTTTAAACCCGAAAATATTTCTTGAACAAACATTTTAGCAACTCTATGTGGAGTTCCACGCAAACTATCATCTGTTAAATCAAGCCCTAATTCGTTCATAATTACTTCAAAGTGTTTTGAAATAACTTTCATTTTCTCTTCATCGGATTTAACAAAGGCATCAGCTCTCATTGGAGTTTCAGCAGATGTCATTTGGTGATTGTCGCCTATAATTTCAAATATTTCGTTTTCAATAGTAGTTTTCATAGCAATTTTCCTCTATTTAAGTTTCGATTTGTAATATTTTCTTAATTTTTCCAATTTTGGCGCAATCACCATCTGACAATAACCTTGCTGACTATTTTCAGCATAATAATCTTGGTGATATTCTTCCGCTTCATAAAACACAACTGCCGATGAAACTTTAGTAACAATAGGCTTATTATATAATTTTTCGTTTTCAATGAATTTTATATAATCTTCTGCTTTATCTTTTTGTTCCTGTGAATGATAAAAAATTTCACTTCTGTATTGCGTTCCTACATCTGCGCCTTGACGGTTTAATGTCGTTGGATCATGAGTTCCAAAAAATACTTCTAACAAATCTTCAAAAGCAATTTCTTTTGGGTCAAAAATAATTTGTATAGCTTCGGCATGACCAGTTGTTCCTGTACAAATCTCTTTATATGAAGGGTTTTTAATCAATCCTCCAGTATAGCCTGAAATCACTTTTTCAACACCTTTTAATTCTGTAAAAACAGCTTCTGTACACCAAAAACATCCGCCAGCAAAAGTGGCAACTTCCATATTATTCTCTACATTCATTTTAACTGGTTCTTTAAATTCTTTAATTTCAGTTTTCTTTTCTTGCGATTGACACGATTGAAAAACGAACAAAAATGCTACTAATAAATTTTTCATAATATTATTTTGTTTAACAAATGTATGTATTTAATTAAACAAAACAACATGTTTAACTAAAATTTATAATTTATATACGTAAATAAATATCAGAATAGATTTAGAATAGAAAAAAAAAATAGTTTCTTTGTACAAAGCTAGATTATGATTATTGCAAATAATTTACATAAAAAATACGACGAACTTCATGTTTTAAAAGGAGTTAGTTTACATATTAAAAAAGGAGAAATTGTTTCTATTGTTGGTGCTTCAGGTGCTGGAAAAACAACTCTTTTGCAAATATTAGGAACATTAGATTTGCCTTCAAAAGAAGCTTCAACTTCACTTATAATTAATGGAGAAGATATTTTGAAGATGAAAGATAAAGCAATGTCTCAATTTAGAAACTTAAATTTAGGATTCATTTTTCAATTTCATCAATTATTACCGGAATTTACAGCTTTAGAGAATGTTTGTATTCCAGGATTTATTGCTAAAAGAAATAAAAATGAAGTTGAGGAAGAAGCTAAAAAACTATTAGACTTCCTTGGTCTTTCTCATAGAATAAACCATAAACCAAATGAACTTTCAGGTGGTGAACAACAACGAGTAGCAGTTGCAAGAGCTTTAATTAACAAACCTTCTGTAATTTTTGCCGATGAACCTTCTGGAAACTTAGACACCAATACTGCCGAAAATTTACATCAATTATTTTTTAAACTTCGTGATGAATTTGGTCAAACTTTTGTAATCGTTACGCATAATGAAGAATTAGCCAACATGGCTGACAGAAAATTAGTTATGGTAGACGGAAATATTGTTTAAAATAAGCATGACACAAGCAGAACTCAAAGAATTTTTAGACGAAAAAGTAATTTTATACAATAATCCAAAATTTATTGAGAGCGATCCTATTCAAATTCCACATTCATTTACTTTAAAAGAAGACATTGAAATTGCTGGGTTCTTAAGTGCAACCATAGCTTGGGGAAATCGTAAAATGATTATTAACAATGCGAAGCGATTAATGGAAATAATGGGCAATTCGCCTTACGATTTCATAGTGAACCATAAAGAAAATGACTTAGAAAAGTTATCCGGTTTTGTTCACCGAACTTTTAATTCAATTGATGCCGTTTATTTTATAAAAAGTCTTCAAAATATTTACCAAAACCATAATGGCTTAGAATCAGTTTTTGCAAAACATCAAGAAAAAAGTAGTCTTCAAAAAAGTATTTCAGAAGCCAAAAAAGTTTTTTTTGAATTAGAACATCCGCAAAGAACAACCAAACATTTTTCGGATCCAATGAACGGTTCTGCCGCAAAAAGAATTAACATGTTTTTGCGATGGATGATAAGGCAAGACAACTGTGGAGTTGACTTTGGAATTTGGAAAACTATTTTACCAAGTGCAGTTTCTTGTCCGTTAGATGTTCATTCTGGAAATGTTGCACGAAAATTAGGATTACTTACAAGAAAACAAAACGATGCAAAAGCATTACTTGAATTAGATACCAATTTAAGAAAACTAGATCCTATTGACCCTTCAAAATACGATTTTGCGTTATTTGGATTAGGGATTTTTGAAAAGTTTTAATTTAAAAAAACAACCAACAATATAAAATCATTAAAATGCGTTTATAAGTTTTTAACTTCTAAATCATTTGCTGATGAAAATTTTCAAAAACTTTCTTGGGTTATTCGTTTTAACATTATTATTTATTTCTTGTAAAAATGAAAATACTAATTCTAAAAATGAAGATGTAATACCTATAATAAATCCACCACTTCCAAAAGCAAATATAAAATATGATAATTATAGACTTAACCCAAATAAAGACACTATAATACATCATAAATCTGGAGCTATTTTAGAAATTCCAAAAAATGCTTTTTTAAATTCTAAAGGAGAAATTGTTACAGATTCAGTTGATATTCAATTTAGAACTTTTTCAAACCCTTTAGAGATTTATTTAGGTGGAATTCCAATGAATTTTAACGTCAATAATCAAGAGATGGTTTTTGAGTCTGCAGGAATGTTTGAAATAAATGCAAATTTACCTGAAGAGAACTTAAAAGTAAATCCAGAAAACAAAATAAATGTTTCGCTAAATAGCTTTAGTAATGATAGTAATTTCAACACATATGATTTTAACACTGAATCAAATGTTTGGATTGAAACTGGAAAGGATAAAAAAAATGAAATTTCAAAAGAAGAAGCTTTAAAAAAATTACCAGAATTACCAGCTCCTCCAAAATTAACAACAAAAGCAGCTTTTAAAATACTAGACGAAAGAGATGAATCTAATACATTAGCAGAATATAACAATGTTTGGTTTGAACCTATAAACGGAGAAAAAGTAGGATATAGTGGTAAGGATATTAAAGTAAAAGATTTGAAGAACGGAACATATGAAGTAACTTTTGAATCTTGGTATGATTTAAAAAAGGATGACGATAAAAAAGTTATTTGTTATTTAGCTTTTGACAATAATGCAAGTTATTCAAAAGCGCTTAAAAGATATCAAAACAAATATGCAAAAAGAATTAAAGAAGATAAACAAAAAAGAGAGAAAATTGAGAGAGAATGGGCAATTTATGATAAACAATTAGAAGAATATAAGCTTTTCTTTGCTAAAAATGAAATTGAAAAAACAAACGGAAGTCAAAAAATAATTAGAAGTTTAGAAGTAAATAATTTTGGTTTTGTAAATGTAGATCGACCTATAGACTTTCCTCAAGGTGGAGTAATAAACCCTATTTATGTAGATGCAAACAACAACAAAATACAATTAAAAGAAGTTGTTCTTATTGAAACCGGTAGGAATTCTTTATATAGATATAAAAATGAAATAAAATTTAATCCAAATAATGAAAATCTGCTTTGGGGACTAACTGAAGAGGGAAAATTAGCCTATTTTACAAAACAAGATTTTAAAAAAATTACTCAAATTAATGGAAATGTAACTTTAAAGATGAACATACATCCAGAAGAATTAAAAAGTTATGATGAAATTATAGCTGTATTATTTCCTCAATAATTGTAATTTAATTATCTAATTCAAAAATATAATGTAACATAACATGTTTATTATCGTCTTGTTATAAAACAAACTACTTTGGAAACGATACTTACCATTCAGAATTTAAATAAAATTTACGGTCGAAAAGTACACGCTGTAAAAAACCTTTCTTTCGAAATTAAAAAAGGAAATGTTTATGGAATTTTAGGACCAAATGGCTCTGGAAAATCTACTACATTAGGAATTACACTAAATGTTGTTAATAAAACTTCAGGCGATTATAAATGGTTTGATGGTTCAATGAAAACTCATGAAGCATTAAAAAAAGTAGGTGCAATTATTGAACGTCCGAACTTTTATCCTTATATGACAGCTGAAGAAAACTTAAAGCTGGTTTGTAAAATTAAAAGCATTCCGTTTGAAAAAGTAGCAGAAAAATTAGAATTAGTTGGATTATTAGATCGGAAAGATGATAAATTCAGCACATTTTCATTAGGTATGAAACAGCGTTTAGCGATTGCTTCTGCCCTATTAAATGATCCTGAAATTTTGATTCTAGACGAACCTACAAATGGTTTAGACCCGCAAGGAATTAGACAAATTAGAGATTTAATTCGTATTATCGCTTCTCAAGGAACTACTATTTTATTGGCTTCGCATTTATTAGACGAAGTTGAAAAAGTATGCAGTCACGTTGTCGTTTTACGAAAAGGAGAAATGTTATATCAAGGTACAGTTGAAGGAATGCTTTCTAGTGAAGGTTTCTTCGAATTGCAAGCCGATGACATGGATTTACTTGAATCAATACTTAAAAATCATCCATCTGTAGACAAAATAGTTACCGAAGAAGGAAAATTGTTGGTTTATCTAAATAATTTTTTAGAACCTAAAGATTTAAACACTTACTTATTTCAAAATAATGTTGTTTTAAATCATTTAGTAAAAAGAAAAAACAGTTTAGAAGAGCAGTTTTTACAATTAACAAGCAACAACTAATTCCTACAAGATGAAAAGATTACTTTCTATAGAACTTCAAAAATTATTCAAAAACAGATCGAGCAAAGTTTTAATTATAGCTTATTTTGTTTTACTTTCTCTAATAGCTTTAATTGCCTCTTTAAAATTTAACATTGGAAGTTTTGAAATAAATATTGCCGAACAAGGTATTTTTAACTTTCCATACATTTGGCATTTTAACACATATATTGCTTCTATTTTAAAATTATTTTTAGCTATTGTTATTGTTTCCATGATGGCTAATGAATACAGTTATGGAACTTTAAAACAAAATTTAATAGACGGAATGAGCAAAAAAGAATTCATTTTATCTAAATTTTACACCATACTTTTGTTTGCTTTTACGTCTACGATTTTCATTTTTGTATTGTCCTTAATTTTAGGCTATACATTTTCTTCATATGATGAATTTTCTATTGTTGTAACTGAAATGGAGTACCTATTCGCTTACTTTGTAAAACTAGTTGGTTTCTTTTCTTTCTGTTTATTTCTAGGTATTTTAATTAAACGAAGTGCTTTTGCTCTTGGTTTTTTAATGATTCAATATATTGGCGAAAGAGTTACATTTGGCATCTTAAAGAAACACTTTTTATCAGATAAATTGGCAAATGATTTATTCGATTTATTTCCGCTTGAGGCAATGAGTAACTTAATCAAAGAACCATTTACAAGACTATCGGCAATTAGTAATATTGAGACAGCAATTGGTGGCGAAAAAGTATGGCGTTTTTATGGCGTTCATTTTGGAGAAGTGAGCATTGTGTTAGTTTGGACTTTTATATTTATTTTAACATCTTTTTATATTCTTAAAAAACGAGATTTGTAGTATCTTTGCCGAGCTATGAAAAAAACGATTTTTATTTTTTTTTTAACATTACTCTCTCATATACAACTAACTGAGGCTCAAGTAATAACTGTTAACGAAAATTATACACCCACTCAATTAATAGAAAACATTCTTTTACAAAGTTCATGTGCCTCTGTTAGTAATGTTACTGTTTCTGGAGGAAACTTTTCTAGTGGAGAATTATCTTATGGCTCTTTTGATGCAAATGGAAGTAATTTTCCTTTTCAAAATGGAATCATTTTAAGTACAGGAAAAATAAATAATGCTCCGGGGCCTAACACTAGTATTCTTGATGATGGAGGGAATATGGGATGGGATGGAGATTTAGATCTACAAAATGCACTAGGTTTGTCAAATTCTTACAATGCAACCATTTTAGAATTTGATTTTATTCCCTTAGGCAATCAGATTAGTTTTGATTACATGTTATCATCTGAACAATATTTAACAAATCCCTCTTCTAATCAATGTAACTATACTGACGGATTCGCCTTTTTATTAAAAGAAGTAGGAACTTCAACCTATCAAAATTTAGCAGTAATACCCGGCACTTCAATACCTGTTAAAATAAATACTGTTAGAGGCTCAGGTACAATTTGCCCACCTGCTAACGAACAATATTTTGATGCTTTTAACAGTACAAATCATCCAACTAATTTTAATGGTCAAACTAAAATTTTAACAGCACAAGCAAGTGTTACACCAGGAGCAACTTATCATATTAAATTAGTTATTGCTGATGAAGGAAATTATCGATATGATTCGGCAATTTTTTTAGGTGGAGGTAGTTTCAATTTTGGAGTAGATATTGGTTTAGATAGATTAATTTCAACTGGAAATCCTGTTTGTCAAAATGAAGCAACCACAACAAATCCATACATTTTAGATGCAACTTATCCTGGAGCAACTTATCAATGGAAATATAATGGAATGGATATTATAGGAGCTAATAATGCTACTTTAGAAATCCCTTCTACTTTAGTGCCAATACTTCAAGATGGAATTTATTCTGTAGATGTTACAATTGGCTCTTGTACTGTAAACTCTTTTATAAATTTAGAATTTTCTGAAGATTTAATCTTAAATGAATCTGATTTTACAAAATGTGATGAAGATACTGATCAAGATGGATTAACATCCTTTTCTCAAGTAGATTTTAATGTCATTAAAAACCAATTATTCTCTAATTTACCTACGAATTATCAAATTGGTTTGTTTGCAACAACTACATCAACAACTGAAATTATTTTACCTTATACTAATACAGTTCCATACACTCAAACTATATACGCAAGAATAACAAATATTCAAGGTTGCTATAATGATTACCCAATAAATCTAATTGTAAATACTTTTAATGAAGTGATAACAAATGAAACTATAGGTTTATGCGATGGGAATTCAATAATTTTAGATGCCGGAAATGGATTTACATCTTATAATTGGAATACAAATCCTACTCAGAATTCACAAACGATTTCAATAGATACTCCAGGTATTTATACTGTAACTCTTGAAAACAATTTAGGTTGTTTTAAAAACAAAACATTTACGGTTGTTGGCTCTCAAATTGCTACAATAACTGAAGTAAAAATAAGTGAATTTGGTTCAAATAATTTGGCAACTATTATAACCTCATCCGGAGATTATGAATTTTCATTAGACGGAATTAATTATCAAGATTCAAATACATTTACAAATTTAGAACCTGGAGAATATTTAGTATATGTTCAAGACAAAAATGGTTGTGGAGTGACTACAATGCAATTTTACATATTAGATTATCCAAAATATTTTACTCCAAATAATGATGGTCATAACGATACTTGGCAAATAAAAAATTTAGAAAAAAGAGGTTTAGAAGCAAGTAAAATTTATATCTTTGATAGATATGGGAAACTTCTAAAACAAATTACGCCATTAGGAAATGGCTGGGATGGTTTATTTAATGGAGTAGAACTACCATCAACAGATTATTGGTTTACTTTAGAACAACCAAATGGTAAAACAATTAGAGGCCATTTTTCTCTAAATAGATAAAATGATTAAAAACTTATTACTTGTTGCTTTAGGTGGTGCTTTAGGTAGTGCTTTACGTTATTTAGCAAATGTAAATATTGGCAAAATTTGGCCATTTAAGTTGTATTATGCTACATTTTTAGTAAACATAATTGGTTGTTTATTAATAGGACTTTTTATTGGTTACCTACAAAAAAACGAATCAGCAAACGAACCTTTAAAATTAATTTTAATCACTGGTTTTTGTGGTGGATTTACTACTTTTTCAACTTTTGGGTCAGAAAATTTCAACTTATTACAATCTCAAAATTACATCACATCACTTTTATATATTGCTGCTTCAATAATAATTGGAATAGCTTTTGTAGGTGTTGGAATATACTTATCAAAATAACATGCTAAACGAAAACGAATTAAAAGCCATAAAATTAGAATTACAAACTCCTAAAAAAATTACTATTGTTTCTCATCGAAACCCCGATGGTGATGCCGTTGGTTCTTCTTTAGGATTACTTCATTTTTTGAAAGAATTAAAACACGAAGTCTATTTCATATCTCCAAATGATTATCCTGATTTTTTAGCTTGGATTCCAGATGTAAAAAACACTGTTATTTTTGAAAAAGAAATAGAAAAAGCTGTTGAAATTTTAAAAGCAAGCGATTATATTTTTACGTTAGACTTTAATGCCTTTCATAGAACCGGAGAACAAATGGAAAAAGCTTTACAAAGCTTAACTGTCCCAATGATAATGATAGACCATCATCAAGCACCAGACAGCTATCCACTTTATACTTTTTCTGACACCAATTATGGTTCAACTTGTGAAATGATTTATGATTTTATAAATGCATTAGGATATAACAATCTTATAAATAAAGAAATTGCAACTTGTTTATATGTAGGTATAACAACTGATTCTGGTAGTTTTCGTTTTCCAAAAACAACAGCAAAAACGCATACTTGTGTTGCCGATTTAATTACCAAAGGAATCAACAACAGTGAAATTCATAATTTATTATTTGATAATGCTTCTTACAGTAGATTACAATTACTTGGAAGAGCATTACAAAACCTAACTTTATTAAAAGAATATCACGCTTCATACATAACACTAAGTCAAGAAGAATTAGATACTTTTAATTACAAAAAAGGAGATACAGAAGGAATTGTAAATTATGGGCTCAGTTTAGAAGGAATTAACATGACAGCCATTTTTATTGAAAATAAAGAAGAAGGAATCATTAAAATTTCTTTCCGTTCACAAGGCAATGTCGATGTAAATCAGTTTGCTAGAAAATATTTCAACGGTGGCGGTCACATAAATGCAGCTGGAGGTAAATCTTTTTTAAGTTTAGAAGAAACTGTAAAACAATTTATTGCTATTTTAGCAAAAGAAAAACAATAAAAATGAACATACGCTCCATATTAACTATTTTATTTATTGGGATTATTTTTACTAGTTGTTCTAAACAACAAGCAAGAAAGCCTGTTTCTCAAACTTCTGGAACTTTCATGAAAGAATCTATTGAGAGAAATAAAAAATTAATCGCAATTGAAGAACAATTAATTGAAAATATTATTGCTAATGACACTTTAAAAGAATACATCGCTTCTTCTAAAGGGTATTGGTATAAATATGATGTGAAAACTGAAAATGATACTATTCTCCCAAAAAGAGGAGATATTGCTTATTTTAATTATGAAATAAGAGATTTAAAAAATAAAATAATTTATACCGAAGAAGAACTTAAGCCACAAGAATACTTTGTTGATAAACAAAATATAATGATGGGATTAAGAGACGGTATTAAATTAATGAAAAAAGGGGAAACTGTAACTTTTCTTTTTCCATCACACATGGCATATGGATACCATGGCGATAATGAAAAAATTCAATCAAACGAACCTTTAATATGTACAGTTAGACTTAATGATATTAAACCCGAAGAAATCACAAAAACTAATTAATTTAAAAATGAAACCAATGACAAGTTTATTCTTAAGCTTATTTGCTTTATTTACATCTTGCACAAATCCAACAGATAAATTAGAAGATGGAATGTATGCCGATGTAAAAACATCCAAAGGAACAATTATATTAAAACTTGAGTTTGAAAAAACTCCAATTACAGTTGCAAATTTTGTTTCATTAGCAGAAGGTAAAAATCCTTTTGTAGAAGAAAAATATAAGGGAAAACCATTTTATGATGGTTTAAAGTTTCATAGAGTCATTGCTGACTTTATGATTCAAGGTGGCGATCCACTTGGTGATGGTTCAGGCGGACCTGGTTATAAATTTAAAGATGAATTTCATAACGATTTAAAACACACTAAAGCAGGAATTTTATCAATGGCTAATGCTGGTCCTGGAACAAATGGAAGTCAGTTTTTTATTACTCATAAAGAAACTCCATGGTTAGATGGTAAGCATTCAGTATTTGGAGAAGTAGTTGAAGGAATTGAAGTTGTAAATGCAATTGCTCAAGATGATGTAATTGAAAGTATAACAATTGTAAGAAAAGGAAAAGACGCTAAGAAGTTTGACGCTGTAAAGGTATTTAAAGACTATTATTCTGTTGAAGCTGTAAATCAAAAAAAGGCTGCTGAAAAAGCGGTAAAAATGAAAACCGAAAAACTTGCCCAATTTGCAAAAGTTAAAGCTACTGGAACAAAAACTCCTTCAGGTTTAATTTACCAAATTATATCAAAAGGTGAAGGCAAAAAACCAGCTAATGGAACAGAAGTATATATCCATTATGCAGGATTTTTAGAAAATGGAGATTTATTTGATACAAGTTATGAAGATGTTGCTGAAATGAATGGAAAACTTGACCCAAATAGAGCAGCAGCAAAACAATACCTACCTTTCCCATTTAAATATGGTGAAAAAAAAGGACTAATAGCTGGTTTTATTGAAGGATTAGAAAATATGAACTATGGAGACAAAGCTTTATTGATTATTCCAGCAAAATTAGGATATGGAGCACAAGGAGCAGGTCATGTAATTCCACCAAACGCAACTATCATATTTGAAGTTGAAATGTTAGAAAAAATGCCTCAACAATAAAAAGCACTTTATTTAAAAAAAGCTCCACAAATTGTGGAGCTTTTTTTTATGAATTAAATTTCCAATCGAAATCATCTTCATTATCTGTAAAGATAGCACCTATTTCAATTTTAAAAACCCTACCATAATCTACATTTACAAATAACCAATTAGTTTCAAAAAAATAATTCTCGGTTCCATCTGAAATTTCTGTTTCAAATTGTGTTAGTTTATTTTCAGCCAATACAGTTTTTACATCTGTCCAATACTGACCAACTATTTTTTTTCCAAACAATTCTAAATTCTCATTTGTTGAAGTAATATAACCTAAACGAAGGTCTTCCTCATCATAAAAAGTCAAACGCATTTTTAGCTCATTATAAATATATACAACATTTTCTTCCTCATCTTCATATCGAGAACTTGGCTTACCGTAAAGAGCTTCTACATCTTTTTGTTTCATTCCAAAAAGCAGTTTGTCTATCCCAAATTTTAATTTAATTTCCATATTATAATTATTTAAATAAAAAATCCCGACTTTCATCGGGATTCAAAAATACTATTTTTTATAAAACATTAAAGATTATTAAATCTTGAAACGTTTTCTATCATTCTCTGTTAAATATATTTTTCTTAAACGAATAGACTTTGGAGTTACCTCAACATATTCATCTTTTTGAATATATTCCAAAGCTTCTTCTAATGAGAAAATAATTGGAGGAATAATTCTTGCTTTTTCATCATTTCCAGAAGAACGTACGTTAGATTGTTTCTTAGCTTTTGTTACGTTAATACACATATCATCACTACGAGAGTTTTCCCCAATTACCTGACCTTCATAGATTTCAGCATTTGGTTCAACAAAGAATTTACCTCTATCTTGTAATTTATCAATAGAATAAGGAATTGCTTTTCCATTTTCCATAGAAATTAAAGAACCATTATTACGTCCAGGAATAATTCCTTTAAATGGCTCATAACCAATGTAACGATGACTCATAATTGCTTCACCAGCAGTAGCAGTTAACAATTGATTACGTAATCCAATAATTCCACGAGATGGAATGTTGAATTTAATAATCATACGCTCACCTTTACCTTCCATAGAAAGCATTTCACCTTTACGAAGAGTTACAAATTCTACAGCTCTACCAGAAAGATTTTCAGGTAAATCAATTGTTAATTCTTCAATTGGCTCACATTTAACACCATCAATTTCTTTAATAATAACTTGTGGTTGACCAATTTGTAATTCATATCCTTCTCTTCTCATTGTTTCAATAAGTACAGATAAATGAAGTACTCCACGACCAAAAACCATAAATTTATCAGCAGAATCAGTTTCACCTAACTTCATAGCTAAGTTTTTCTCCAATTCTTTTGTTAATCTTTCTCTAATATGACGAGAAGTAACAAATTTCCCTTCTTTACCAAAGAAAGGGGAATCATTAATTGTAAACAACATACTCATTGTTGGCTCATCAATAGCAATTGAGGCTAAAGCTTCAGGATTTTCAAAATCAGCAATAGTATCACCAATTTCAAAACCTTCAACTCCAATAATTGCACAAATATCTCCAGCAACAACTTCTTCTACTTTTTTACGTCCTAAACCTTCAAAAGTATGTAATTCTTTTATTCTAGACTTTATTACTTTACCATCTCGCTTTACTAAAGAAATAGGCATTCCTTCGCGTAAAACACCTCTTTCTAAACGACCAATTGCAATACGACCAGTAAAACTTGAGAAGTCTAAAGATGTAATTAACATTTGCGGTGTTCCTTCAAAAACTTTAGGAGCAGGAACATTTTCAATAACCATATCTAATAATGCTTCAACATTATCAGTAACGTTTTCCCAGTGATCAGACATCCAGTTATTTTTAGCTGACCCATAAACTGCTGGGAAATCTAATTGCTCTTCTGTAGCACCAAGTTCAAACATTAAGTCAAAAACTTTTTCATGAACTTCTTCAGGAGTACAGTTTTCTTTATCAACTTTATTGATTACTACACATGGTTTTAATCCTAAATCAATTGCTTTTTGCAATACGAAACGTGTTTGAGGCATAGGTCCTTCAAAAGCATCTACTAACAAACAAACACCATCTGCCATGTTCAATACACGTTCAACTTCACCACCAAAATCGGCGTGGCCTGGAGTATCAATAATGTTAATTTTTGTTCCTTTATATTGAACAGAAACGTTTTTAGAAGTAATAGTAATACCTCTTTCACGCTCTAAATCATTATTATCAAGGATCAAATCACCTGTGTTTTCGTTATCACGAAATAACTGACAGTGATACATAATTTTATCAACCAAAGTAGTTTTACCGTGGTCAACGTGGGCAATAATTGCGATGTTTCTAATAGATGTCATTTAACTCTTTTTTTGAAGGTGCAAAGGTACGTTTTATTTTTTTATAAAATTCAACTTTTTAACGCTGAATTAATTATAAAATAAAAAAGCCCAGCAAAATGCTAGGCTTCTTTTAAATATATTATATTAAAACTAATTAAAGTTTTGCTACATGTTTAGTTAACTTTGATTTTAAGTTAGCTGCTTTATTCGAATGAATAATGTTCTTCTTAGCTAATCTATCTATCATTGAAAATACTGAAGGTAATTTAGCCAATGCTTCAGTTTTTTCAGTCGCTATACGAATTGCTTTAATAGCATTACGTGTAGTTTTATGTTGGTACTTATTTAATACTCTTTTTTTCTCTGTGCTTCTAATTCTCTTTAAAGCTGACTTATGATTTGCCATTTTCTACTTTTTTTAATTGTAATAATTATTATAAACTACTAGCCTAAAAAGAAAAACCTCCCACAATTATAAAATCACTTTGGTTTTAACTAATAAAATAAAAATCAGAGACACTAACTTTTATTTTATAAAACTAATCTACAACTAATTTGTAGCCCGTAGGGGAATCGAACCCCTCTTACATGGATGAAAACCATGCGTCCTAACCGATAGACGAACGGGCCTGAGATTTTTTGTAGTCCGTACGGGAATCGAACCCGTGTTACATGGATGAAAACCATGCGTCCTAACCCCTAGACGAACGGACCATTTTATTTCTCTAATGCGGATGCAAAAATACAACTATTTTTTATTCCTGCAAGCGACTGCTTATTTTTTTTTATTTTTTTTAATATGCTTTAGCGAATAAAACTCTTCCAGTCGACGGAGCACCAGTAAAAACGCACCTTCCAGCCTCTTCTACCCTATCTAAAGCAACACATCTAATTGTTGCTTTTGTTAGCTCTTTAATCTTTTCTTCTGTTTCAGCAGTACCGTCCCAATGAGCAGAAACAAAACCACCTTTTGTATCTAAGACAGACTTAAATTCTTCAAAATCATTAACTTCTGTTGTATGTTCAGTTCTATAATCAACTGCTTTAGTAAATAATTCTTCCTGAATTTGATTTAATTTATTTTTAATAAAAATTTCAATTCCATCTTTAGAAACTATTTCTTTTGTTAATGTATCTCTTCTAGCTACTTCATAAGTTCCGTTTTCTAAATCCTTTGGTCCAATAGCAATTCTTAAAGGAACACCTTTTAATTCCCATTCAGCAAATTTAAATCCAGGCTTGTGTGTTGTTCTATCATCAAACTTAACCGAAACTCCTATTTTTCTCAAAGAGACAACTAATTCATTTACTTGGTTTGAAATTTCTTCTAATTGTTCGTCTGTTTTATGAATTGGTACAATTACTACTTGAATTGGAGCTAAATTTGGAGGCAACACCAATCCATTATCATCTGAATGTGTCATTACTAATGCACCCATTAAACGTGTTGAAACACCCCAAGAAGTTCCCCAAACATATTCTTGCTTACCTTCTTTATTAGCAAACTTCACATCAAATGCTTTTGCGAAATTTTGTCCTAAGAAATGAGAAGTCCCAGCTTGAAGTGCTTTCCCATCTTGCATTAAGGCTTCAATACAATATGTCTCTTCAGCTCCAGCAAAACGCTCTGTTTCTGTTTTCAGCCCTTTTATAACAGGAATTGCCATAAAATTTTCAGCAAAATCAGCATATACATTCATCATTTTTTCAGACTCCGCAATTGCTTCTGCTTTTGTAGCATGAGCAGTATGTCCTTCTTGCCATAAAAATTCTGCCGTTCTTAAAAACAAACGTGTACGCATTTCCCATCTTACAACATTTGCCCATTGATTAATTAACAATGGTAAATCTCTATAAGATTGTACCCACCCTTTATATGTAGACCAAATAATTGCCTCACTTGTAGGACGAACAATAAGCTCTTCTTCTAATTTAGCTTTTGGATCAACGATTAATTTCCCTTTATTATCAGGATCATTTGTTAATCTATAATGAGTAACAATTGCACATTCTTTTGCGAAACCCTCTGCATTTTTTTCTTCAGCTTCAAACATACTTTTAGGTACAAAAAGAGGAAAATAGGCATTTTCATGACCTGTTTCCTTAAACATTCTGTCTAGTTCTGCTTGCATTTTTTCCCAAATCGCATAACCATATGGCTTAATCACCATACAACCTCTAACTCCAGAATTTTCTGCTAAGTCAGCTTTTACTACTAGTTCATTATACCATTTAGAATAATCTTCTTCTCTTTTTGTTAGGTTCTTGCTCATTTTTAATATTTTGGCACAAATTTTGTTTATATTTATACTATATAAAATAGTTCTGCAAAACTAACTATTTTTGTGATGTACAACAATAAAAAAAAAAAGATATGAAAGCTATTCTACTTAATTTTAGAAAAATTAACTCATTTTCCTTAATTGGACTGTTGAGTATATTTGTTGTTTCTTGTGGTTCGTACCAAAACTCATCTTATTATGACAATGATGGAATTTATGGGACAAACGATAGGTCTCAAGAAAACTATGACAATAGATATTCAGAACAAAATATTGAGCAATCAAATAAATATGCTGCACAATTTAAAGATATGCAAAATGAATATGAATATTTTACCGACGTAGAAAACTACACATCAACAGATCAAGACACTGTAGTAGTTTACGAAAACGATGAATATTCTAAAAATTATTCAGGTTGGGGAAATAATTCTAGCGAAGTAACTATCAATTATTACAATAATAATTCTGCTTGGGGATGGAACAATTGGTATTCACCTTATTGGGGATATAATTCATTTTATGGTTCACCATACGGATATGCAGGTTGGAATTGGGGATGGAATTCATGGTATGGAGCTAGCTGGGGTTGGAACTCATGGTATGGAAATGGATGGTATGGTTATGGAAACCCTTATTATGGTGGATATTATGGAAATTATTACGGAAACGGATACTATTACAATAATCACTATGCGCACAATGGAGGAAGAAGAGGAGGAATTGGATATTATGGAAATAGTGGACGAAATAGTTACAACGCAGGTAGAACTAACACTATAAATGCGAATTCGCCTAGAAACACTATTTCTACTCCTAGAAATAATAACGTTCAACCGAGAAGCAATCAATCGAACACTACGACTCAGCCGAGAAGTACTTCACAACCGAGAAGTACACAACCTAGAACCAATTCACAGCCTAGAAGTTCACAAAATAGTGAAAGTACTAGTAGCCCAAGAAGTACAAGTTCTCCAAGATCAAATAACAACAGTTATTCATCACCAAGAAGCAGCTCTTCATCTGGAGGAAGTTTTGGAGGAGGTCGTTCTTCTGGAAGAAGTTCAGGTGGTGGTTCTAGAGGAGGAAGAGGTGGATTTTAATTCTTAATTTAAAAATTGCTATTAAAAAATTATGAAAAAGATATTATATACATTACTAATAGGAAGTAGTTTACTAGGTTTTGCCCAAGAGACTACCACACAAGACGCATTAAGATATGCCGTTGATGATTTAAACGGAACTGCACGATTTAGAGGAATGAGTGGTGCATTTGGAGCTGTAGGTGGAGATTTATCTGCTTTGAATATAAATCCCGCTGGTTCGGTTATATTTGCTAATAATTATGCAAGTGTTTCAGCTACTAATTACAATAAATACAATAAGTCAAATTACTTTGGAACCAAAACAAGCGAAACAAATAGCACATTAGATTTGAACCAAATTGGTGCTGTTTTAGTTTTTAATGGAGATAACAATTGGAATAAAATTGCAGTTGCCTTAAATTATGAAAAAACGAATAACTTTGACAATGATATTTTTTCTGCAGGGACAAATCCAACAAACTCTATAGGTAATTATTTTACAAACTTTGCTCAAGGATTACCTTTAGAATATTTACAATTACAAACTGGTGAAAGCATTTCAAGTTTATATAATTATTTAGGAGAAACTGGCGGATTGGGATTTCCCGCGCAACAAGCATTATTAGGCTATCACGGATATCTTTTTGAAGCTTTTGATGATGCCGACCCAAATAATGTTGATTATTATACTAACATTCCTACTGGCGGAAATTATTACCAAGAAAACTACATTCAATCTACTGGGTACAATGGTAAAGTAACTGCCAATTTCGCAACCGCTTATAAAGACAAATTGTTTCTAGGAATGAACTTAAACGTACATTTTACCGATTATGTGAAGACTACTTCTTTGTATGAAAGTAATAATAATCCATTATACTCAAGCGGGAGAACTGTTGAACAAATTCGTTTTGACAACGAACTTTATACATATGGTGGCGGATTTTCATTTAATTTAGGAGCAATTGCAAAAATAACTGAAGATTTAAGATTAGGTTTAGCGTATGAATCTCCAACATGGTACAATTTAAATGACGAACTTAGTCAAGCATTATATACTAGAACAACAGATGGGTCTTTTGATTATAATAGCTCAATAGTTCCAAATGTAATTAACATTTATCCTTCATACAAAGTTCAAACACCAAGTAAATGGACGGGTAGTATGGCTTATATTGTAAATAAAAAAGGATTAATTAGTGTTGACATTATATCAAAAGATTATAGCAACACTAAGTTCAGACCAACAAATGACTCCTTTTTTAGAAATTTAAATACCCAAATGAGTAACGATTTGAAAAATACAATTGAATATAGAATTGGTGGAGAATATAAAATAGACCAATTTAGTTTAAGAGCTGGATATCGATTTGAAGAAAGTCCGTACAAAGTAGATTATGCAATGGGAGATTTAACTGGTTATTCTGGAGGAATTGGGTATAATTTTGGAAAAAGCAAATTAGACTTATCGTATTCAAACGACCATAGAAATTACAACCAAAGCCTTATTTCATCAGGAATGAATGATACTGCAAGAATGCGACAAATAAACAACAACGTTACAGTTACTTATTCTATAAATTTTTAAATAGATAGAATTTACAAATCATAAAAAGAGCTGCTTTATTGCGGCTCTTTTTATTTCTAGAGCTTATTAAATAGCCCCGATAGCAGCGGAAATCGTTTGCTAATAAGCAAACATTGTAGCGAATAGCGGGAAATACCATTAAAAAACTGGTAAACGTTAGCGCTCATAATGAATAATTTATTGTAGTTTTGCACCTCACTCGAGACCTCTAGTCGAACAGAGCAGAGCTAATTTATAAAAGCATGAGAACCAAATCGTTAAAGAAAAATAAAATCAATGTTATTACACTAGGATGTTCTAAAAATGTCTATGATAGTGAAGTTTTAATGGGACAACTGAAAGCTAATGGCAAAGAAGTAACGCATGAAGCAGCTAATGATGAAGGAAACATTATTGTAATTAACACCTGTGGTTTTATTGACAATGCAAAGGAAGAATCGGTTAATATGATTGTTGAATATGCTGAGAAAAAAGAACAAGGTCTAGTAGACAAGGTTTTCGTTACCGGATGTTTATCTGAAAGATACAGACCTGATTTGGAAAAAGAAATTCCAAATGTTGATCAGTTTTTTGGCACAACTGAATTACCTTTATTATTAAAAGCATTAGGTGCTGATTATAAGCACGAATTAATAGGAGAACGTTTAACCACTACCCCAAAAAACTATGCCTATTTAAAAATTGCCGAAGGTTGTGATAGACCTTGTAGTTTTTGTGCAATTCCTTTAATGCGTGGAAAACACGTCTCTACTCCTATTGAAAACTTAGTTATCGAAGCTGAGAAGTTAGCAAAAAATGGAGTTAAAGAATTAATCTTAATTGCACAAGATTTAACGTATTATGGTTTGGATATTTACAAAAAAAGAAACCTAGCCGAATTACTTGAAAACTTAGTAAAAGTTGAAGGAATTGAATGGATACGTTTACATTATGCTTTCCCAACTGGTTTCCCAATGGAAGTTTTAGATTTAATGAAAAAAGAACCTAAAATTTGTAATTATATCGATATTCCTTTACAACACATTTCAGATAATATTTTGAAATCGATGCGCAGAGGAACAACTCAAGAAAAAACCACCAATCTTTTAAAAGATTTTAGAAAAGCGGTTCCAGAAATGGCAATTCGTACTACTTTAATCGTAGGTTATCCTGGAGAGACTGAAGAAGATTTCCAAATTTTAAAAAATTGGGTGGAAGAAATGCGTTTTGAACGTTTAGGTTGTTTTGCTTATTCTCACGAAGAAAACACACACGCTTACAATTTAGTTGATGATGTTCCAAACGAAGTAAAACAACAACGCGCAATGGAAATCATGGATATTCAAGCGCAAATTTCTTGGGAATTAAATCAGGAAAAAATTGGAAAAGTATTTAAATGTGTAATTGATAGAAAAGAAGGTGAACATTTTATTGGAAGAACTGAATTTGATAGTCCAGATGTAGATAATGAAGTTTTAATCGATGCTTCTAAACATTATTTAAAAACAGGTGATTTTGTACTGCTTAAAGTTACAGAAGCTACCGAATTTGATTTATATGCAGAGCCAATTAATTAATTGATAAAACATACAATTAGAAAAACCTTGTAATTAATTTACAAGGTTTTTTTTTGCTCTCATATGACAAATATCATTCCGAATACCTTAACTAAATAGTAAATTTGAGTATACTAATTAAAACAAAAGAAGGATGATTAAAAAACACCAATTAGCAGTAGATTTCCCAGAATTTGAAGCAAAAATTCACGATTTAAAAGTAAATGACAATCATTTTAAAAATTTATTTGATCAATACGATAAATTAGATCATGAAATTTACAGAATTGAAACAGATGCAGAACCGGCTTCAGATGATGTTTTAAATAACCTAAGAGTAGAAAGAGTTCGCATAAAAGATGAAATTTACGCTTACTTAAACAAAGACTAATTTAACAAACTAGACCAAACTTTAAATCCTTTTCATTCATTTGGAAAGGATTTTTTTATCTTTGAATAAAATAAAAACAGTAATGTACAAAGCTATTTTCGCTTTTATGTCTAAGTATTTCAAAAAGAATACTTTATTTAAAATTTTATTCAATATTTCTCCAATGTATCGCAGAACAAACGCTCGATTAATTGAAGTTTCGGAAGATGTACACAAAGTAAAGATTAAAATTTCTTTAAATTATAAAAACAGAAATTATATGGGAACCATGTTTGGAGGAAGTATGCTTTCAGCTACCGATCCTATTTATATGATTCAATTATTACAAATACTAGGTGATGATTATGTAGTTTGGGATAAAGCTACAAACATTCGATTTAAAAAACCTGCCAATCAACATAGTTATGCTATTTTTGAATTTACTGAACAAGAAATCGTTCAAATTAAAGAAGATGTTGCTCAAAATAACGAAATAGATTTAGTTAAAAACCTATACATTCAAAGCTCAACAAATCAAATTTTTGCAGTGGTAGACAAAACAATTTACATCAGCACAAAAAGCCATTACAAAGCCAAAAAGAAAAAATTAAACAGACAATAATGCAACCAACCATAAAAACAATACACGCAAAGAAAACCATTGGATTTTCAACAAAAACAACAATGGCAAATGACCAAACTGTTAAAATTTGGCAACAATTAATGCCTCGTTTAAAAGAAGTAAAAAATGCAGTAAGCGCCGATTTATTTTCGCTACAAGTATATAATGGTGAAAGTTTTGAAGAATTTACACCAAACACAGAATTCACAAAATACGCTTTAGTTGAAGTAAAAAACTATGATTTTGTTCCTGAAGGATTTGAAAAATTTGAAATTCCTGCCGGAGAGTATGGTGTATTTATACACAAAGGTACAAGCGCTGACTTTTACCAAACTTCTCAATATATTTATGCAGAGTGGCTTCCAAAATCTAAATACAAATTAGACGAAAAACCACATTTTGCGGTCATGGGCGACAAATATCTTGGTCATGAAAATCCAGAATCAGAAGAAGAAGTTTGGGTTCCAATAATTGCAAAAAATTAATTCAAAACACGATTAATTTGCACAAATCTTCTTGAATAATAATCTTCATTACTAGACGAAATTATTACCCCTGATGAAGTTGAGGAATGAATGAATTTAATTTCATTATCAGAAACCTCAGTAATCATTCCAACATGACTTATTGTTCCTCGTCTATTTGTTGCAAAGAAAATTAAATCGCCTTTTTGTGCTTTATGCTTAGGAACTTCAAACCCATATTTTGCCATTTGATGAGATGATCTAGGCAACGTGATATCTAATTCCTTAAAAGTACAAAACATTAAACCAGAACAATCAAAACCACTTGATGTAGTTCCACCACTTCTATATCGCGCTCCTAAATTATTAGACGCTTTTCCTATTAAAAAATCGGCTTTTGCAAGTACGTCAGCATCTATTAGCTTCTCAGTTGAATTGTTGTTTTTTTCATCAGCGACTACATTTACAACTGCTTCTTTCTTTTTAATTACCAATTCAGTTCCTATAGGCAAACCATCAACAATTGTAGGATTTAAACGTTCTAATTCGGCAATGGTAATTTTATATTTTTTAGAAATACCATATTTGGTTTCTTTAGCAGCAACAATATGTACAATTTCATTTTCGAAAGAAACTTCTTCTGTAGGTTGCACTGAAACCATTGGCTCTTCTTTTTCAGTAGAATTAACTTCTGAAACGGAAACGATTTTATCTTTCGATAAATTTAACTCATCACCAATTTTTAAATTTGCGGAAGAAACTGTAGGATTTAAAGCTTCTAACTGAGTTATATTCATTTTGTATTTTTTAGAAATACTATAAAACGATTCGCCTTTGGTTACTTTATGATTTTCAGGAATTTCAGTTGTAGATACAACTTGTTGTTTTCCTTTAGCAGGAATTATTAAAACCGTTTTTAACTGTAATGGTTTTCCTTTTACATTTGGGTTCAGTTCGTAAATAGCAGTTTCTTTAACTTGATATTTTTTAGCAATAGAATATATCGATTCACCTTGTACCACTTTATGCTTCACACTATTTTGTGCAAAAACTCCAGTCGAAACAAAAATTAAAACAATTATCCAATTACTAAAAAACCTCATTCTGTGATAGTTAAATTTAAAAACACTCTTTTTAGAAAGCCCTGCAAGATAATGAAACTTTAAATTGAAATTTAAGTTTTAACTTTATTTTAAATTATAAAAAAACCACCTTTCGGTGGTTTTTGTTTTATAAAGGAATATTTCCATGTTTACGTTTTGGCGTATCAACTGTTTTATGCTCTAAAACACTAAACGCTTTTAATAATTTTCTACGTGTATCTTGTGGCAAGATAACCTCATCGATAAAGCCTCGTTGTGCTGCACTGTATGGATTTGCAAATTTGTCTGCATACTCTGCTTCTTTTTCTAAAAGTTTAGCTGCAGGATCGTTTGCTTCGCTAATTTCTTTCTTAAAGATAATTTCTGAAGCTCCTTTTGCTCCCATTACTGCAATTTCGGCACTTGGCCAAGCAAAATTAAAGTCGGCACCAATGTGTTTTGAATTCATTACATCATACGCACCACCATAGGCTTTACGCGTAATAACCGTTACTTTTGGTACAGTTGCTTCACTCAATGCATATAATAATTTTGCTCCGTGAACGATAATTCCGTTCCATTCTTGATCTGTTCCTGGCAAGAAACCTGGTACATCAACCAATACTAATAAGGGAATATTAAACGCATCACAAAAACGGGTAAAACGAGCTGCTTTTATAGACGAGTTTACATCTAAACAACCTGCTAAAAACATCGGTTGGTTGGCTACTACTCCAACACTTCTACCGCCAATTCTTGCAAAACCTACAATGATGTTTTCAGCATAATTTTTATGAATTTCGTAAAACGAATCTTCATCAATTACACCTTTAATTACATCGTGCATATCGTAAGGCTTATTCGCATTATCTGGAATAAGAGTTGCCAATTGATCACGAACCTCATCTTTTAATTCGTAAGGTAATTTTGTTGGTAATTCTTTATTACTTTGAGGCAAATAGCTCAATAATCGTTTTAAATCTTCCAAACATTCAATATCGTTCGTAGACGTAATGTGCGCCACACCAGATTTTGTTGAATGTGTACTTGCTCCACCTAATTCTTCCGAAGTTACTTCTTCATTCGTTACCGTTTTCACAACACTTGGTCCGGTTACAAACATATAACTACTTCCTTCTACCATCATGGTAAAATCGGTCATAGCCGGAGAATACACTGCTCCACCAGCACATGGACCCATAATTGCTGAAATTTGAGGAATTACTCCAGAAGCTTGTACGTTTTTATAGAAAATATCGGCATAACCACCTAATGAACGAACACCTTCTTGAATACGTGCTCCACCAGAATCATTTAAACCAATCATAGGAACATTCGCTTTTAAAGCCATGTCCATTACTTTACAAATTTTCTCTGCATGTGTTTCTGAAAGTGCTCCACCAAAAACGGTAAAATCTTGCGCAAAAACATACACTGGTCGCCCGTTAATGGTTCCGTAACCTGTAATTACACCATCACCATAATAGATTTCGTTTTGCATTCCAAAATCGGTAGTTCTATGAGTTACCAAAGCCCCAATTTCTTCAAACGAACCTTCGTCCATTAAATAATTAACACGCTCACGAGCCGTTAATTTTTTCTTTTCGTGTTGCTTTGCTATTCTTTTTTCACCTCCACCTAAATAGGCTTGGGCTAATTTATCTTCTAATGTTTTTATTTTGTCTTGCATGTCTTTTAGTTGATTGGTAAGCGTAAAACTTTTTGGTCTTCTAAATATTTTTTCAAAGCTACTAAAGCGGCAATTTCTGCTTCTTTTTCAGCTTGTGCCTTTAGTACTTCTGCATCATAATATTTCTTTACGAAATGTGTGTCAAAATCTCCTGAACGGAAGGCTTCATGTTCCATTACAAAAGTTCCAAAAGGTAGTGTTGTACTAATTCCTTCTACTTTGTATTTGGCAATTGCTTCAATCATTAATTCAATTGATTCTTCACGTGTTTTTCCGTACGTAATTAGCTTTGCCAACATTGGATCGTAATAAATAGGCACATCCATGCCTTGTTCGAAACCGTTATCTACACGAATTCCTTTTCCAACAGGAAGTTCATATACTTCTAAATTTCCAACACTTGGTAAAAAATCGTTCAAAGGATCTTCAGCATAAACACGTAATTCCATTGCATGACCTGTAATTTGTAAGTCTTCTTGTTTTACAGTCAATTCTTCACCACGAGCCAC
>PKEA01000036.1 GCA_002862805.1 Flavobacteriaceae bacterium
TTCTTTACAGTTGGAGTTTACTTAATTGGAGAACGTCAAAATATATTTGGAACAAACATTCTTATAAGTGTTGAGTTCCCAAATGTCAACGGCTTACAAAAAGGAAATAATGTTCGTTATTCAGGAATTAATGTTGGAACTGTTGAAGAAATATCTATGCTAAATGATTCCGTTATTAAGGTAGATTTATTGATAGAAACAAACATGATTTCCCACATTAAAAAAGACGCTATTGCAACCATTGGAACCGATGGTTTAGTAGGAAATATGATTGTTAGTATTATACCAGGAAAAGGTAAAGCAGCAAGCGTTAAAGCTGGAGATTTTATTAAATCCTATACAAAGATAGGTGCTAACGATATGCTAAACACTTTAAGTGTTACCAATGAAAATGCGGCATTATTAACAGTTGATTTATTAAAAATTACAAATGCTATTAATAGTGAAAAAGGAACTTTAGGAATGCTTATTAATGATAGTGTAACTTCAATTAATTTAAAAGAAACTATTGTTAGCCTAAAAGAAACCAGTTATAAAGCTTCCAAAGCTATGGATAATATAAATACAAAAATTGCTGCCATAAATCTAAACAATAGTGTAGCTGGTGTTTTAGTAAATGATAAGGCACAAGCCCAAAAAATGAAAAACATCATTACTAATTTAGAAGTTTCAAGTCAAAATATTAATAAAACTATTGATAGTATTAATAAAACCATTACTCAAATTAAAAATGGAAAAGGTGCTGTAAATTATCTTTCTACTGATGAAGAATTTGTCAAAAACTTAAATCAAACCATCAAAAACCTAAACGAAGGCACAGATAAATTCAATCAAAGTATGGAAGCTTTAAAGCACAATTTTTTACTGAGAGGCTATTTTAAAAAGTTAGAAAAAGAGGAAGCAAAAGATAAAGCAAAGGAGTGAGTGCTTATTTAGTATTCTTTATTAAAACAAGTGCTTTTCTATAAACGTGTAACTAATTTCAAAACACTATTTCCTAACTAACAATCCTACCATCCTCCATCATAATAATACGATCCGTTCGTTTGGCAAAATCTTCATCATGCGTTACAATTAACAAAGACATGTTTTCTTTATCGCATAATTCTCTAAAAATGGTAAAAACATTATCGGCATTAGAACTGTCTAAATTTCCTGTAGGTTCATCACCCATAATAATAGATGGATTATTAATAAGCGCTCTTGCAATGGCAACCCGTTGTTTTTCACCACCAGAAACTTGCGAAGCTTTCTTTAAAGCCAAATGTTCAATCTTTAAAAGCTTTAGCTTTTCATAAGCATCTTGTTCTATTTCCTCTAAGGATTTTTCTCCTAACTTTTTAGCTGGAAGCATTATGTTTTCCAATACGGTAAAATCAGCCAATAAATAATGAAACTGAAACACAAAGCCAATATGCTTGTTTCTAATATAGGAAAGCTGTTCACTGGTTTGCCCACTTATAACTTGATTGTTTAAAAGTATATTTCCTTCATATTCCGTATCCATGGTAGAAAGAATATAGAGTAGGGTAGATTTCCCACAACCCGATTTACCCATAATAGAAACAAACTCTCCTTTTTCAATTTTAAAGTTAATGTCTTTTAAAACTTGAAAACGAACAGGTTTTTCAAAATACTTATTAATGTTTTGTGCTTCTAAAACGGTACTCATCTTATTGTCCTCTTATAATTTTTACTGGATCTATTTTTTTGGCTTTTTGAGCAGGTAAGTAGCCCGCAAAAAAGGTTGAGATTAATGCAAACACAATTCCGATACCATAAAACCACGGATTAAAATTAATAGGATAGGTTTTTACCGTAGGTAAAGCTTCTGTTTCAAACGGAATATGACTTATACCTAAAGATAATCCAAACCCCAAGAGGAGCCCTAAGATTCCACCAATTAAACCAATTATCATGGCCTGACTCATAAATATCATTTGCACATCTTTACCTGAAAAACCTATGGCTTTCAATATCGCAATATCGTTCATCTTTTCATAAATCAGCATATTCAAAATATTGTAAATACCAAAACCAGCTACTATTAATAAAGTTATGGAAACGGCATAGGTAATTAAGTTTCTTACGGTGGTTCCTGTTTCAAATTGAGCATTTGCGGTGTTAATGTCTATGGCTTTGAGTTCAAATTGACGTTCTATTTTTTTAGCCATGGGTAAAGCCATATCAATATTGTTTAGTTTAATATTGATATCTGTAATATAATTTTCTGCTTCACCTAAGATGCGTTGAACGGTTTTAAGATTGGTAAAACTTTGAATAGCATCTATGTCAGAAATACCACTTTGATATAAGCCTACAATTCTAAGGGGAAAAACATCTCCTTTAATCGTACTAATCTGAATTCGTTCACCCACATTTAGCGACATTTTTTTAGCGACACCAATGCCCAGCAAAATACCATTTTCATTATTGTGTAAAGCTTCAACCGAACCTTCAACAATATAATCTTTTAAGTTGAATAACTTAGCTTCCTCTAAAGCGTTAATTCCAGTTAAGTTACCTGCAATTTCTATAGAACCTGCAATATAAAATATTTGCGATTTTATTTGTGGAAGTACACCTTTTACATTGCTATCTTCATTCAAATGCTTCATTAAAGGCAAAGCATTGTGAATTTTTTTCTGACTCAGTTTGGGTTTAATAGAATGAATAATAGTTGTACCGCTTGCAACTTTGTCATACAAAGCAATAGGTTGTTCCTTAGAAGGTTCTATTTCGTTATAAATATGAATATGAGGCGTTTGGTTCATCATTAAGTCATCTAACATGGTATTTAAACCCGTCATAAAACTAACTAAGGTAATATAAGCACCTATCCCAAACGTTACGCCAAGTGCAGCCACAGAAGTCTGTTTAATTTTAGTAATTAAATGCGTTTTAGCAATTGTTAAAATAACAGCCCAATTAATCATTTGTCAGCTTTATAAAGTAATGTGGTTTCAGTAATTCCAGACAATATTTCTACATATTCCATATTTCGTAGCCCCGTTTTTATAGTCACTAAACCATCAGCCGTTTTTACTTTATCATCATCTATTAAATAATCTAAAGGAATAGTCAGCACATTTTTACGTTGGCCAATAACTATATTTGCCTCACCAGATAACCCCGGATACAAAACTTTGGGTTGCATATCAAAAACAGCTTCTACCTTAAAAGTTTGATTACGTTCATCTTTTTTGGGTAATATCTTAGTCACTTTAGCAGTAAAAACGTCACCTTTATAAGCATCTAAATTAAGCACAACCTGTTGGCCTATTATAACCTTTACAATATCTACTTCATCTACCAGCATTTCTATAATAAATGAACCATCACTTCCTAAAGTCGCTATCGAAGTTGAGGTAGTAATAAGTTCGCCTAAATTTTTATGAATAGCATACACCTTTCCGTTAATACTGCTTTTAATCGTATAATCTTTAGTAGCAACTAGTGTACTATTGTAATTATTCTTAGCCTGTTTTACTTGAATATACAATTCATTCTTAGTACGATTCAACTTACTTTGTAGGGTAATCAAATTATTTTTAGCTAAATCGTAATTCAACTTTTTAGTATCAAATTCTATTTTGGAACCTATTTTTTGGTCCCAAAGATTCTTCTGTCTAAAATAGTTAATAGAATCATTTTTAAATTTTAATTGTGCAGCATTAATTTCGTCCTTAATACTTTGCAATACCGTAATGCCACCACTATAATTATCAGTAGCTAAATCCAAAGCCAACTTAGCATTTTGTGCATTCAACTCAGGAGCTGTGTTTGTAACCTTAAACAAGGCTTCATTGTTCATCACCACATCGCCTTCTTCAACAAAAGTTTGTTCAAGTATCCCCGATATAACAGCATAAACTTCATACAAACTATCAGGTTGTATAATAACCGAACTGTATATAGATTCGGTCATGTTAATGCGTTGAGGCATAATAGGCTTCTCCTTTTTACAAGAAACAAACAACAAACTAAATATAAACAATAGGATGAGCTTTCGCATGTATTATTCTTTTTATAAAGATAAAGATACGCTTTCTATGAGTATAACTTACTGATAATTGTCATGACTATTTTTTTATATGATAAGAAACATGCAACAAGAGGAAAAAAAATGGAAAGAAAAAAATCATTCATAAAGAATAAAAATTTCCTCAAACTATTCTGTTTAATAATCATAAAGCACAGTGCCTTTACTAAATAAAGCTATGTGTTTAATAAAACATACTATTTCACCAATTCAATATTTTACTTTTCTTTATTTACAAGAGTTTGAAAGGTTATAGGTGTACAAAATTCGTACTAATCGTAGTTTAAAAAAAAATTAATTACTTCTAATAAATTATTTAGCTTATTATAAAATGTTTACTACAATAGATAACTTATATTAAATTTATAGAATTTGAAAAACTTTTTTAATGATTTTAGAAGTTTTAATAGACCTTCCAAATTAGTATTTTTATTTTTACAAAATGAATAGATTTTGGATATCTTTTTTAATTTCTCTAAACGCGTTAATTCTTTTTTCCCAAAACCCAGTGGCTTATGAGTTTGGTGATAAGTTGAGTAAATATAGTAATGAATTTTATGATATTATTGAAACCCCTAACAAAACCAAATGGCTTTCTTCTGAAAATGGATTATTGAAGTATGATGGAAGGGATTTTAAAAAAGTTAGAAATAAACAGCAGAAAGGGAATACCGTTTTTAATCTTCAAATTGACGATGAAGGAAAACTCTGGTTTAATAACTTATACGGACAGTTTTTTTATTTAAAAAATGATAGTGTTCATTTATACAATGATTATAATTCAATTTTAAAAGGAAGGTTAAGTCAGTTTACGGTTAAAAACAAAACAGTTTATTTATTTTCTTCAAAAGGAATTTATAGTTCAACTGAAAATAAAACGACTAAATTAAGCAATATACCAGCTTTAACATATTGTTATTTAGATGAAAAAGGATATTTTGTGGATAATGAAAATAATATTTTCAGAATTGATTTCTCTACCAATAAAATTAATTTTATTTCTAATCTACAAATAAATAAGTCATCATCTAAGCCAAAATTTTTCACAATAAACTCTACTTGTTTTTTGTTTACAGAATTTAAAGGAAAAGGAAATATATTTAAAATAACTGAAACAGAAATCAGTAAAGTTAATTCACTTAAAAATCAAGTTTTTGAACGATTAATTAATGTGAATGTAATTGGAAACCAAATTTTTGTGCTTACTTATAATGGCACACATTTGTTTACTTATGAAAATGAAAATTTTGAATACAAAAACACCTTTTTTAAAGAGAATAAAGTAAGTTATATTTATAAAGATTCTGAAAATAATTATTGGTTTGCAACATTAAAAGATGGAATTAAAGTTGTTCCTAATTTAAATTTATTTTCTAATAATTATAACTACAAAAAGTACGGATACATTGTTGGTTCAAAAGTTAAAAGTAAAACCGAAATTATTTTTTACACCGATTTAGGATACTTGTTATTTTTTAATTCAGGTAAAGGAATAACCAATTTTTTAAAAGTTCCTACAAAAAATATTATTTCTGCAATCGAAATAAACAATAAGAAAAATCAAATTTACATAGGTGTTAATAATAACGAAAGCTTTATTTATGATTTAAAAAATAAAACATTTGCCAAGTCAGCCCTTTTTAATGTTGCAAAGGATATAAAAGTTATTGATGAAAAAGTGTTGTACTTAACGTACAATGAATCCGTTTTGTATAGTTTTAAAAACAATCAAGTTGTAGAAAATACAGTTGATGATTCTAGGGCTTATACTTCACTTTATAGCAATTTAACAAAAGCATTTTTTATTGCAACAGCGAATGGTGTATATCAATTTAAGGACAAAAAAAAATCAATTTTAAATTACAATAATCAAGTTTTTTATGCCACATCAATAGCACAAACAACGAATCAAACGGTTTGGTTTTCGGGTATAAGTAACAGTTTGTATTTCTTTAAAAATAACACGATTTCTAAATACCAATTTAAAAATTTTGCGCCTAAAGAAATTAAGTTTGTAAAGGCATTTGAAAATGAAGTTTGGTTAGTTACAGAAAAAGGATTAATTAAAATTGATATTGAAAATAACTTTAAAGAAACACTGTTTAATACACGAAATAGCGGAATAGAAAGTCCCATAGAAACCTTAGAAATACTTGCTCACGAACTATTGTATACTAGTAATAAAGAAATTTTTAGTATAAAAAAAGAATTATTAAATACAAGGCAAACGGAAATTCCAGAGGCTTATTTTACTTCGGTAACTGTTTTAGATAAAGAAATTAATTTTAATAATAAAATTGAATTATCGCACGAAAAAAACAACATTAAATTTTCTTTTAATACTAATGCGTTTAACAATGCTGAAAATATATCCTATAATTACCGACTTAAAAATTACGATAATTCTTGGAAAAAAATTGAAGAAGCAGAACGTTCAGTAAAGTATTTATCAATTCCCCCAGGTAATTATGTTTTCGAAGTTTTTCCTTATTATGTAGATGAAGTTTTAAAGCATAAAAATAAAAAAATTGAATTAGAAATTGTTGTAAATCAGCCTTTTTGGGAAACAATTTGGTTTTGGGTAGTAATAGGCATTTTAACAGTACTCATTCTATTTACTTTAGTTACTGTTATAAATAAAGCAAAATTAAGAAAGAAAAACAGAGAAATTACCGAACTACTTATCGATAAAAGAATGACAGCGCTTCAATTAGAAAATTTGCGTTCTCAAATGAATCCGCATTTTATTTTTAATGCATTAAATTCAATTCAAGATTATATTGTAACAAACGAACGAAAATTAGCCAGTTCATATTTGGTAAAATTTTCCAGACTAATACGCTTGTATTTAGAGCAAAGTCAGGTAAACGAAATCTCATTTAAAGAAGAAATTGAAACATTAGAACTATATCTTTCATTAGAAAAAAACAGATTTGAAGCAGATTTTGAATATGAAATAAACCATGATGATGATTTACTAAATTCTCAAATTAAAATTCCATCACTATTGCTACAACCTTTTATTGAAAATGCCATTAAACACGGTTTGAGTAATAAAAAAGGAAATAAAAAAATCGTAGTTTGTTTTCATCAAAAAGCAGATTGTATTGAAATTATTATTGATGATAATGGAGTAGGAAGGAAAGCAACTCAAAATAAAGAAAACGAGTATAAATCTTTCGCTACAAAAGCTACTACAAAACGAGTGGAGCTTATAAACAAAAATTACAAGAAAAACATTTCGGTTGCTATAAAAGATAAATATGACAAATTGAATAAACCGTCCGGAACAACTGTACTAATTAAAATTTCTAAATAAATGAATATGAACTATTTAATAATTGATGATGAAAAGAGTGCCAGAAGTTTAATTAAAACTTTTTTAAAGGAAAATTTCCCTCAGTTTACAACACATTTTGAAGCTTCAAATTTAGAAGATGGAGTTACAATTATTAAACAAAATAAAATAGATATTGTATATCTTGATATTCAAATGCCAGGTGAAAATGGTTTAGAAATAAGTAAGTATTTTGATGAAGATAGTTTTACCTTTAAAATTATTTTTACTACCGCTTATCATCAATATGCAATAGAGGCATTTAAGTTAAATGCATTAGATTATCTTTTAAAACCAATTGATGAAACCGAATTAGTAAAAGCTACACAAAAAGCAATTTCAGAAATTGAAAAAAACGAATTAGGAAATAAATTAGAAAACCTAAAACAAGCTTTAAAACAAATTGCAATTACAAAAATAGCTTTAGATGTGCCAAAAGGAATTTTGTTTATGAATTTAGATGATATTGTCTATTTTGAAGCCGACGGCATGTACACTAAAGTGCATTTAAAAACGAATGAAACTAAACTGGTAAGCAAACCGCTAAAATTTTTTACAGACCAATTAGAAAACAAACCTATATTTTTTAAATGTCATAGAAGTTTTTTAGTCAATTTAATGTTTGTAAAAGAATTAATTAAAAATGAAGGTGATTACCTAATTTTAGATAGTAAACAAACTATTCCTATCGCAAAATCTAAAAAAGATGAATTTATAGCAGTAATTAAAGATACGTTTTGGTAATTTACTTTATAAATAAAAATCGATGCTTTAGAAATAAACTAACACACTTCACAAAATAGCCAATAAGTAGTCTTCATTTATAAAGTTTCTTTGTTGTAATAAAAATAAAAATAAAAATAAAACACAATGAAGAAATTTTTACTATTTAGTATTGCATTATTCTCCTTTGCACTTAATGCGCAAACCGTAGTTTATGTAGATGTAGATGCAACAGGAAATAATGATGGAACTAGTTGGGCTAATGCCTACAACTCTTTACATGATGCATTAAACAATACGAATATTGCTGGTGCAGAAATTTGGGTAGCCGAAGGAACTTATAAACCTATTAATGCTTCCACACCTTTTTTAAATCAATACGGTGTTAATATTTTCGGAGGTTTTGTTGGAACTGAAAACACAAAAGCAGACCGTAACGTTGATCCATGGTTACATCCAGTATATTTATCAGGAGATATTAATGGAGATGATTTAAGTGAAGTGCCAAGTGCTAGTTCAACTAATAAAAGTGATAATGCAACACGTATTTTACAAATTGAGCCAACAACTGTTGGTGGGTCAACATTAGTTCATGTACAAGAAAACATTGTAATTGATCGTATTAACTTTGTAAATGTTTACGGAGGAAGCGCGTTGTACAGTCACCCTAGCACATTTAATTATACACAAAATGAAATAACACTTATAAATTGTCGTTTTTCTAGAAATTATGCGTCTACAAGACCAGCCTTTGATATTTGGGCTAATATATTTGGAGGAAGTAGTGCAAATCCTATTAAAACGTTTTCATTACTTAACAGTATTGTAGATGAAAATGTTTCTCAAGTTGGGTATGCTTTTGAATATAGAGGACTTCAGGATTATGATAAGATTTTTATAGGAAATAATTTATTTATTGCAAACAAAGTAGAAGATGCAGGAAAGTCGGGTAGTGTAGCTAGATTTATTTCTAACGGAGCACAAGGTCTTAGTGTCTTTTTTAATAATAATACCCTTTCTTTAAATCAAGAAGGCGCTGGTGTAGCGGCTTCAGTATCTAGTTGTATTCGCTTAGAAAAAACTTCAGGTGGCTTAAGTGGTGCTTGGTATAACAACATTTATTATAACAATATAGGTACAACTGAATTTGTTGGTTTTACTACTTCTGGTGTGGGGATAAATTTTGGTGATACTAACGCTCGTGATTTCACACCTACTAATGATGTCTCAAATTCTATATATTTACCAACAACACCTTTTGTAGATATTTCTTCAGGTAATTTTGAGCCTTTGTCAGCCTATCGTCAAAACGGTACTATGGGTGGTTTTGGAGGCTATAACTTCTCTGATTTCCCAGCAACTGATTGTTTTCAAAACTCAAGAACCTATTCTAGCGGAACAATCATTGGTTTAGGAGCTATTCAGCATGCAAATACAGCAATGTTTCACGGACCTGGAGATATTGCGAATTCATCAACACCAGCACCAATTGGAGATATTTTTGTAGATGCTGGTGCAACTGGTAATAATGACGGTACCTCTTGGGCAGATGCTTATAACTCTTTATATGATGCTTTAAACTCAACTAGTTTTGTGCCTGGTGGAAAAGTATTTGTAAAAGCAGGAACGTATTACCCAACAACTGGAGGATTCACAGTAAGTGATGATAATGTTCAAATTTTTGGAGGTTTTGATGGTACAGAAACGGATGAAAATGATAGAGATATGTCGCTGATTTACACGACAAATGCTACCATTATTTCAGGAGATGTCAATGGCGATGATATTACTGGAGATTTTGCATCTAACAAAGCAGATAACCTAGCACAATTAATGATGGTTAATACAAACTTGGTTACTCTTGATGGTTTTATTTTTGAAAGCGCTCATAAACCAAGTGGTAGTAATCCTGTTATTTATTTTTCAACAACTTATAATACATCATATTTTACGCTAAAAAACAGTATCATTAGAAACAATTTTACTGGTAATGGATTACTGATGGACTATAGATATTTTACAGATACTATTGAATTTATTAATGTTGCTATTAAAGGAAATTTAGTTAATAACGGAATTTGTTTATTTCAAAGTTCAAGTAGTAATACGCCTATTGATTTTAATTTTGTGAATTTAGAGTTTACAGATAATCAGTTTAATTCAGACTTTGGCGCTATTTGGTTCAGAGAAACAGGAACTTCAAATATGAGCTCAACTATTGTAAATTCGACTTTTGTAAACAACCAAAATGATTTTTCTACAACTACAATTAAACATTTAATCAATATCAGTTCATCTGGTTCATTAGAAAATGTTGTAGATGTATATAATTCTATTTTTTATAATAACCTATATAGTAATACATCTATAGTTAGTGATAAGGTTTTCGATAATTCTAAAACGGGCGAAGGAATTAATGGAGATTTAGATATTGATAATTGTATTGCACCTTCAATTTATCCTTATACAACTAATATTGATTCAGATGCTTTTAATATAAGTACAGCAAATCCTAATTTAGATGCTGAGTATAAACCAACTTCAGCTTCAACAGCAGTTATAAATCAAGGAACAAATTCATTTTATAATTCTGGTTTATTTGGAACTTTAGATGCATCTGGTAATACAAGAATTGTCAATACTACAATAGACCTTGGTGCTTATGAATACAACACTGCGTTAAGTAGTTCAAGTTTTTCTACAAACAATTTTAAACTGTATCCTAATCCAGTAACTAATTTCTTCACTGTAGAAGCTAAAGAAGCTATTCAAAAAGTGGAGGTTTACAACTTAATGGGAGCAAAAGTTATGGATACAAATCAAACACAAGTAAATATTTCATTTTTAAATGCAGGTATTTATCTAGTTAAAATTTACTCAGAAAATAGAGTAGGAGTTCAAAAAATAATTAAAAAATAAATCTCAAATAGTAATAATTAAAAATCAATAATCATGAAAAAAGTAATTTTATTCGCATTCTTAATTTTATCAAGTCTATCGTTTACTTCTTGTAGCGATGATGATAATACAAAAGAAAGCTACGCTAAGCTTAACGAAGAAAGCTATAGTTTAAAATCGGGGTTATATTATTCTGACACCAATAATGATGGTACTTATGAAACCATTCTAATTATTCATTCTGAAGGCATTACTTATAACGAGGCTAATGAGGAATTTTCTGGTCAAGGGAGTTTAGCTGTAATAGAAATAGATTCACATGCCTCACAAGATTTCTCAGGAAATTATAATGAATTAGATGATGTTTATGTTGTCTTTTATCCATTATATGATTTTGATAATTCAGGTAATGGTAGAGCTCCAGCTCCAGAACATTATGATTTAGATACATTTAGTTTATCTATTGCTAAAAATGGTGATACTGCTACTATTAATATTACAGGAGAGGCAACAGATGAAGATACTAATACTGCACTTCCTTTTAATATGTATTACAATGGTAACCTTACATTTAGTCTCTTAGATTAATTAAGTTTTAAAAAGCTAGAATATTGTAAAGTATCATAGTTTTGTTTTTATTAAGCTTATTAACCCAAGATTTTTCTTGGGTTTTTTATTTTTTTGTAAAAAATACACGATTTATCAATACAAGAAGTTAGCGAGGTACACAATTAAAAATCACTTGCTAATGTCTGTTTTGCAAATCAATAGTTAATTACCCATTAATCTACCTTTTTATTAAAATTACCTCATTAGTATCTTAATCTAATATTTTTTATATATTATAATATGTTTTTTACTTAAAAAATGTAAATTTGTATATTATAATATAAATTTTATGTTAGATTTTACTACAATAAAGGATGTAAAGGATAATTTAGGTGAGTGGTGTAAATTGCTTCGCAAAAACGAAAAATTAACGCAGCATCAATTAGCTAATGAATTGTCGCTTTCTCCATTAACTATTTCAAAGCTTGAAAATGGTGAAAACCCAACAATTGAAACACTTTTAAAAGTTTTGCAGTATTTTGATCAAATGAAAGTGCTTAACACTTTTGTTTCAAGTAAGATTGATAATTTAAAGAGTAATGAATCGTTCTATTAATTATGGCAAAAAATCAAATTATTTCAGTCAGTTTTCAAGGAATTGAAATTGGTAAAATAGGATACGATGAAGATCAAAAAAAATCATCATTTCAATACAATCCCAATTTCTTAGCTCAAAACAAATACAAGAAGTTATTTCCATATATCATTAGACGTACTCAAAATGTACAAGTTTTTTCTGAATATGAAGGCGAAACCTTTCGAGGCTTACCGCCTATGATTGCAGATTCGTTACCCGATGTTTTTGGTAACATTGTATTTAAAGAGTGGTTAGAAGCAACACAAAAGGATTTTAGCAGCATTACCCCGTTAGAACAACTTACTTACGTTGGTAATAGGGGAATGGGAGCATTGGAATTTGCACCAAAAAAAGAAATACAATCGAGTGCAACAATTAATATTGAACAAATCACAAAAGTTGTTAAAAAAGTAATAGATTTTAAAACTACTTTTTCTGAAAAAGGATTAAGCGATTTAGCATTACTTACTATTTTTAAAATAGGAACTTCAGCAGGTGGGGCAAGACCTAAAATTTTAGTGGCAGAAAACAAAACATCAGGACAGTTAATTCCTGGCGACTTAGTATATTCCAATGAATACAACCATTACCTTGTAAAGTTATCAATAGATGAGGAACAAGGGTATGCTAAAGAAAAAATAGAGTATATCTATTACAATTTAGCGCAGCAAGTAGGTATCGAAATGATGCCTTCAAAATTAGTAGATGATAAACATTTTGCAACATTGCGTTTTGATAGGCAAAACGGAACCAAACAACATGTTTTAACAGCCTCTGGATTAACAGGTTGGGATTTTAAAAAACCAGAACATTCCAATTATGAAAACCTATTTCGTTTGGCTTTAGATATAAAACTGCCACATAAAGATATTCAACAATTATTCAAGCGTATGGTTTTTAATTTAGTATTTGCTAATATTGACGATCATTTAAAAAACTTTTCGTTTATATACAATAGCGATACCGACAAATGGAATTTAGCTCCTGCCTACGATTTAACCTATCCTTTAGATGCATTGCTAAATTATACACGTGTGGCAAGGGCTTTATCTATTAATGGTAAAAGAAATACTATTACTAGGGCAGATGTATTGCAAATTGCTAACCTGTTTACAATTAAAAACCCTACAGGCATTATAAACGAAGTCGTTGAAGTCACAAAAATGTTTAAAGCATTAGCAGCCCAACATAAAATTCCAGCAAAAGTTATCGATAAAATAGAATCAGAATTTAATTTATTAGACTAATTTTTATTTGTAATTACTATAAGCCAATTAGTAAAATTATATAAATTACAATTACTTCCCAATACAGAAGTTGGCATTGCTAGCATTTACAGTATGTAGCGAGTGGAGGTACAAGCGAGGTACAAAGTTGAAAATCGCTTGCTAACTTCTGTATAACCAAAAATACAAAAAAAAACATCTCTTTTTAGCTCTCCAGTAATTTCTCCCCAATTATTTTTTTTAATTTATTTTCTTCATTTACGGTTTCCCGTAAAATAGTATGTTTATTTTTATTTAAATTTGAAAGTATGAAAATTGTAATACATATAAATAAGTTACCAGCAACCTTCTGAAAATTGTGCTTAAAACAACAAAAAATATGACAAAATACGCAGTAATCTTTGATACAAATTCTTATCGGAAATTAGTTTTAAATAAAAGTGCCGAAACAATAAAAACCGAAATCGAAGAAATTATTAAGCTTGAAGAAAGTAAAGAAATAATTTCATATGCTTCTGTAATAGTTGGAATGGAAATGTTAGCAAATCTTACCGAAGAAGAAGAAGGTTTTAATTTTAAAGATTGTTTAAATGGAGTTATAGCAATGGCATTACATTGTCAAGAAAAAGATAATGAAACACTTCGCATATTTCCTCAAGCAGCTTTACATATTTTGAAATCATATTTTAATTTAATTCCTCAAGAATTAGAAAACAGAACTAAAAATCTTGGAGGAGTTATAAATGACATTAAAAAAAATCCGACAGAATCAATTAAGGTTCACAAAGAAAGAAACACTTTTGAAGACATTAAAAAATACGTTGATAATGAAGAAGTAATGTTCTCTAATCAAATTACAATTTTACTTCAAGAAATAAAAAATGAATTTTTAATAAAACATCCAAATATTGCTAACAAACATTTGAGAGCAAAACAGTTAGAATACATTGAAAACGGTTCTTTCGAACCGTTAATGGCTCTTGCAATAATTTTTTCAATCGCTTCAAAATATCAATTAAATTTACCCCAAGAAGAAAGTATTAAAAGAGCATTCTCTTTAAATATGGAATTCCCAATGTCTGTTGGTTTTTTTAGATGGATTGCTTATAAAATAGTTGATGATAACATCGATATGTTCTCGAAAACTTCAAAACAAAAACGTTGGAATTGGGTTTGGGATTATCACGTTTCATTTGCCTTAAATAATAGCACAATTAACAATCGAGAAGTAATTGTTGTTACTTCTGATGGTGATTTAACTGAAATGATAAAAGATTTTGGTTATGAAAATAACGTATTTACACTAGAGGAATATTTAGTGTTTTTAAAAAAATAAATAATAAAGGCAGCTGGTAACAGCGGTTTTGCAAGATTGCGAATTTTGTGGTAAATTCACGTTCACGTTTCGCAAGAAATATTTTCTAAATGGAAAATACTCGGTCACGAATTTCGCAACCTCGCAAAGCCGCAAAACGTTAACTGATACCTTTGAACTACACATAACATTAAAATATGGAAGAAGAAAAATCATCATTAGAAACTATTAAAGGCATAAAGTCATTAATAAATCAATTACCAAGTATAGGTTATGGTGTTAATGCTATACAGCATTTAAAAATAGAAGGATATGGAAATGGGCAAGCTGGATTTAATTTATTTAAGAGTGAATTTGACAAATTAGATTTAGATAAATCAATTGAATCAATAGATTTAGATAAAAAAATAATAAAGCAGAAAAAAGAATTAAAAAATTTAGAAAATAAACACACAAATCTAAATGAAATTATTGGTGATCAAACAGAAGGTAAAGAAGGTTCTATCGCATCTCAAATACTAATAAGTCTAAAATCAGAAATTGAACAATTAATTGAACGAAGAGATATTTTAGCAAAGGAAGTTTCTGATAATGAAGAAAATGAAGAAAAAAGAATTGCAAGTCAAAAACAAAAAATAATTTTAGAGAATGAAAACTTTAAAAAGAAAATTGCAAAATTAGAAGAAACGTTTAAAGAGAAAGAAAAATCATTAAATTCCAAATATGATAACGACATTGCTGAAATAAATCTAAAAACTAAAACAGCAAACCAAGACTCAAACAAAAAAATTACAGATGCAGAAAAAAACGCAACTGGAAAAGTTAAATTAATCAACCAATTTAGAGATTTTTTAGAGGAAACTAATAAAAATATGAATCTTTATTCTTGGGTAATTATTGGTATTCTAATTGCAGCAATTGTAGCAATTGGTTTTAGTATTCCAAATTTGTTAAATATTTTTGATAGCTACGATGTTTTTATCAAAAGTCAGGGAACTAAAATAACAAACTGGCAAATATTAAATTATGCTTTTGGATTATTAATTGTAAAATTACCTTGGGCATTATGTTTAAGTGCAGTTTTGACAGGAATGTATAGTTTATTAAAGGGTTTACTATCGACTTACGAAAAGATTAACCAAGACAAGCGAAATATGTCAGCTATTTATGCAATTTCTGGTAATGTGGCACAAGCACTTAATGAATATGGAATTATCTTAGCAGAATATGGAATTGAGGATGATGACACAGGTGAAGTATATACGAATATTAGAGTTTCCAAAAAGGAGCTAACACAAAAGAAAGAAAGTATTCGATGGAATCAAATAATGAAATATTTTGAAGGAATGCAACAACACAAAGTTGAAATCGAAGAAGATGAAGATCCAACTAAAGTTAAACTTATGTCTGGAATATTAAATAAAGTAATTGAAAGGATACCAAAAGTATAATTTTAAATCTAAAATGGAAAAAAGGCATCAGTTAACAGCCGTTTTGCAAAAGCGGGGGTTTTGTGCTTCTATGACAGTGAAGTGCTAAATTCCAGCTTCGTGCATCTAATGAAGTTTAGTGCTAAAAATCCCCGCCTTCGCAAAGCGGCAAAACGTTGCATGTAAAATTTAAAAACTAAAACTATAAATTAATAAAAAATGAAAAAAACCTTAACATTAATTGCTCTTTTATTTATTTCCTTAAGTTATTGTCAAAAAGATAAAACTAAAACTGAATATTCAACTATATATGAATATGAAAAATTAATTCAAATAGGAAGAAAAATAGACAAACCAATTGAAAAATTTGATTTTTACAAACATCTTTTTTATGTCGAACAATTAAACTCTAATAAGGAAAACAACAAAACTTTTTGGATATATTCAGATAGTTTTTTGTTTAAAATTATTAAAGAATATATGTTTAAAAATGAAGGATTGTTAAACATAAAACAAATAACTCAAAAAGATTTAGTGAAGAAAGATGAATTTGAAGACTTCACTTTAGGCGATAAAATAAAAGAGTTAGATTTATTATTGAACAACAATAGTGAAACATTTGAAAGTAAATTAAGAGAATTATTTATCGCACCAATGTGCGGTGAATTAATTGAAAATATAAATAATAATTTTATCTATTTATATGCTGATTGTGGAAGTGGTGGTAGCGTTAGAACTGCAACATTATTTATAAATGATAAGAACATTATTGATTTAGGTAGCGGATATGATAAACTATCTAAAAAAGAATATGAAAAATTAGAAAGTATTATAAAATCAAAAGTTAAGGATTTTGTATATATTTCAGGTCGTTCTGAAACAAAGACTGAAATTTCTGAAAATGGTAATTTTATTTTTACCTTTAGTGGACAGAGAGAAGATGAAGCAGATGCATCAGGTGGTAGTTTAAAGATAAGCTATGAAACTTCAGACTTAAAATCTTTTATTCCATCTAGTGTAAAAGTTGAAAACTGGAATAATTAAATTTGAGCCTAATTATAAAACATTAACTCCAGAAGAATATTCTCAGGAACTAGAGGCAAATGAATAAATAAAATTAACGTGTTATAATAGCAGTTAAAAGTTTGCGTTATATTTGTTTTGGCTTGGTCTTGGCTCATCGCCACTTCTTTTAGCTTCAACACGTTGGTAACAAGCTAAAAAAAAGATTCTAACAAAATTTAAAACTATGATTAAAAATTACATTTTAATAATATTTTTTCTATCAAATATCAGTTCATATAGTCAAAATATGCCTTTTTCCTATATTAATACAACTTCTGATAATTTATTGATTTATTTGAGTAATAATAGTAATTATTGGAAAGGCAAAACTAGATCACCTTATTTTCAAAGTAAAAATGGGGGTACCTATATAAAGTTTTATGATTCTTATTCAACAATAGTTACAATAGATTTTAAAAAACAAACTGACTTTTATGAAACAATTAGTGAAATAAAAAACAAAGCAATTTTTAATTTTAAATATTGTTCAAATTATAGATTACCTGTTGTCTATAATTATCAGACAAATTTTAATAAAATTAGATTTAATTTGACAGAAATGCAGATTTCTATTGAATACAATTCAGATATGAGTGAATTTATTCAAAATAATGAAAATTTACTTTCCGTTTTTATTTGCTCTACAAATGATTCTTATGCTTATCATACTAATGTAAGATGTTTTGGATTAAGTAATTGTAGTACAAATATTCAACAAACCGATATGCAGACCATAAAAAAAACAAAATATAGAATTTGTAAATTATGTACTGATGATTCGCAATAAAACATAATTGTTTAAAATTAAATTAACATCCATAATCTTTCGGTCTTTTTACTTTACGTGAAACCGTAAAATATCTCTAAATATTATCTCTATTTTTACATAAAATAACTTATGGTAAATCAAGTAAACACGTATTAATACTTGTTGCTTTTAAACGTTATTTTAGTTAAGTTTGAGAAGTGATAATATATTAAATCCGCTGATAAATGAAATTCAACGAAGATTCAAGAGTTAAGATTCCTACCATATTGCATTTGATGCGGTTAGGTTATAAATACCTTTCTCTTAAAAATGTTGTTTGGGATGAATCAACCAATATTTTTTCTTCTATTTTTAAAGAAAACTTGCTTCGATTGAATACAGGATTAAATCAAGTTGATACTGATAGAATTTATTCTGAAGTTGCTTTGTCTTTAGAAAACGAAGATTTAGGAAAAGCTTTTTATGAAAAATTAATAGATCAATCAGGTATTCGTTTGATTGATTTTGAAAATTTCGAGAATAATACTTTCAACGTTGTTACAGAGTTGCCTTATAAAAAAGATGATGAAGAGTTTCGTCCTGATATTATTCTTTTGATTAACGGAATGCCTTTGGTTTTTATTGAAGTTAAGAAACCCAACAATCAAGATGGTATTTTAGCAGAACATAAACGATTACAAACTCGTTTTCAAAATAAAAAATTCCGACATTTTGTAAACCTTACACAGTTGATGGTCTTTTCTAATAATATGGAATATGACGACAATTCTCCATTGCCTATTCAAGGAGCTTTTTATGCAACTACATCTTATGGAAAACCAAACTTTAATTATTTTAGAGAAGAGGAAGAGTTTGATTTAGATAGTTTGTTAGCAGTAATAAAAGACGAAGAAGAAACTTCAGTATTAAAGGATACCAATTTATTGAGTATTAAAAATTCGCCTGAGTTTATTACGAATAAAAAACCTGATACTCCAACCAATAGAATTTGTACTTCTTTATTTCAAAAAGAGCGATTGGCTTTTATACTTCAATTCGGTATAGCTTATGTAAAAGGCTCTAGTGGATTACAAAAGCACATTATGCGTTATCCGCAACTTTTTGCAACAAAAGCTATTGAAGCTAAGTTAGAACAGGATGTAAAGAAAGGTATTATTTGGCATACACAAGGAAGTGGAAAAACAGCATTAGCTTTTTATAACGTTAAGTACTTAACGCATTATTTTCAGCAAAAAAATGTAATTCCAAAATTCTATTTTATTGTAGATCGTTTGGATTTATTAATTCAAGCAGGAAAAGAGTTTAGAAGTAGAGGATTAGTAGTGCATAATATCAATTCTAGAGAAGAATTTTCTAAAGAGATCAAAACTACATCAGTAATACATAATAATTCAGGAAAACCTGAAATTACAGTTGTAAATATTCAGAAGTTCCAAGATGATCCAGATTTAATTAAAAACACCGATTATAATTTAAACATACAACGAGTTTACTTTTTAGATGAAGTACACAGAAGTTATAATCCAGAAGGTAGTTTTTTAGCGAATTTAAATCAGTCGGATAAAAATGCTGTAAAAATTGGTTTAACTGGAACACCTTTATTGGGAACGGATTATAATTCCAAATCGTTATTTGGAGGTTATATTCATAAATATTATTACAATTCATCGATTGCTGATGGATATACTTTACGTTTAATTCGTGAAGAAATTGAAACGAATTATCAATTAAAGTTAAAAGAAGCTCTTGAATCGATTGATATATTAAAAGGTAATGCCGATAAAAAACAAGTTTATGCGCATCCACGTTTTGTGGAGCCTATGCTTGATTACATAGTGCAAGATTTTGAACGTGCTCGAATTTCGTTTAACGACAATACAGTTGGTGGTATGGTTGTTTGTGATTCTTCCGATCAAGCCAAAATGATGTTTGATATTTTTCAATCGAAATATGCTGAACAAATTGATGGAGCTCTGGATATGGCTGCTGAACCAAATGAAGGATATGGCAACCAAAATAGAGAAGCTAGTAAAGTAAAAACGGCTGCTGTTATTTTACATGATATTGGAACAAAACAAGACCGTAAAGACCAAGTAGAAGATTTTAAAGACGGTAAAATTGATTTGTTGTTCGTTTATAACATGCTACTAACTGGTTTTGATGCTCCAAGACTGAAAAAATTATATGTAGGAAGAGTTATTAAAGCGCATAACTTACTACAAACTCTAACACGTGTTAATAGAACGTACAAAGAGTTTAAATACGGTTATGTAGTTGATTTTGCTGACATTCAAAAGGAATTTGATAAAACCAATCAAGATTATTTCAAAGAGTTGCAATCTGAATTAGGTGATGAAATGGAACATTACTCAAGTCTTTTTAAATCGGCTGAAGAAATCAAAGAAGAAATAGCCGAAATTAAAGACGTTTTATTTCATTATAATATAGAAAATGCTGAATTATTTTCACAACAAATTTCACAGATTCAAGACCGAAGTGAAATGTTGAAAATAACTCGTGTATTGAATAACGCTAAGAGTTTATATAACTTAATTCGACTTTCAGGAAATTACGACTTGTTAGAAAAATTAGATTTTCACAAACTAACACAACTTTCTCGAGAAGCTAATAACCATTTGGCTTTAATCAATACAAAAGAAGTTTTAGAGAAAAACGTGGATACAACCAATCTGCTTAACATTGCTCTTGAAGATGTCATTTTTGCCTTTGTAAAAGTGAAAGAAGAAGAAATGGTTTTAGCGGATAAACTAAAAGGCACTTTACAAAAAACAAGGGAAATGTTGGGTGGAAATTTCGACCCAAAAGATCCAATTTTCATATCCTTAAGAGAAGAATTGGAACGCTTGTTTAAAAAGAAGAATTTAAGTGAAGTTACCAAAGAAGAAATGGAAGCTAATATAAAAGCACTTCTTGAAATTTATGACAAAGCCAAAGAACTAGAACGTAAAAATCAATTGTTGCGTGCTAAGTATGATAATGACGAAAAATATGCTCGTTTGCACAAACGTTTAATGGAAAAAGATCCGTTAACAGATAGTGAAAGCAAATTATTTGAAGCCTTACAAGGTTTGAAAAAAGAAGTAGACCATCAAATTATGCAAAACGCTAAGTTGTTAGAAAACGAAAGTTTTGTTGAAAAAATGATGATGCGTTTAGTAATTGATCAGTTTAAAAATAAAAATGATATTCCATTAGATGCTTTAACAACAAAAAGAGTCAACGGAATGTTAGTAAAAGAATACATGAATGAATTTTATGGCAGAATTGCCTCTTAATATATTAAAAGAATAAATGACCACTACCTTACAATTTGAAACCCAAACCAAAAATCTAATTGACGAACTAAAAAGTGTTTGTGCCAATTACGGATTGGGAAATGACGGAAATGAATTTAAAATTATTACCCAAGTATTTCTGTATAAATTCTTGAATGATAAGTTTGTACACGAAATTAAAGAATTAGATCCAAACATTGCAAAAGCCGATAAATGGGAAGATGCCTTGCGTGCCTTGTCTGCCAATGATTATGAAATGCTAACCATGCAAATGAGTGAAAGCACAGCAAATATTCATCCAGATCAGTTGATTTCTAGTTTATTTGTGAGACAAAACGAACCAAAATTTGCAGATATTTTTGACAATACCTTATTAGATATTGCCAAAAATAACTCGGATATTTTCTCTGTTTTAACCGATGGTGGTGAAAAAATAGTTTTGTTTGAGAACATTAGTAAATATGTAACCGATAAACGAGACGATTTTTGCAAAGCCATTATTAATAAACTAATCCACTTTAGTTTTGAGCATATTTTTCATGAAAAGTTCGATTTTTATGCGACTATTTTTGAATACTTAATTAGCGATTACAATACCAATAGTGGTGGAAAATATGCCGAATACTTTACACCGCATGCAGTAGCCAAAATTATGGCGCGTTGTTTAGTTAACGATGAAGTTAGCAATGCTACTTGTTATGATCCAAGTGCGGGTTCGGGAACCTTGTTAATGAATTTAGCACACCAAATTGGAGAAGATAAATGTACGGTGTATTCTCAGGATATTTCTCAAAAGTCCTCTAACTTGCTGCGTTTGAATTTAATTTTGAACAATCTGGTGCATTCTATTCCTAACATTATCAAAGGAAATACCATTTTAGAACCTTATCATAAAGACAAAAACGGACGCTTGCAACAGTTTGACTATATTGTAAGTAATCCACCATTTAAATTAGATTTCTCCGATTTTAGTGCCGATTTAGACACCAAAGCCAATAACGAGCGCTTTTTTGCAGGAATACCTAACATTCCAAAAGCTAAGAAAGAAAGTATGGCTATTTATTTGATGTTTTTGCAACACATTATGTATTCGTTAAACGAAAACGGAAAAGCAGCCATAGTAGTACCAACTGGTTTTATCACAGCACAAAGTGGTATTGATAAAAAGATTAGAGAAAAAATGGTTGCCGATAAAATGTTAGCTGGTGTGGTAAGTATGCCAAGTAACATTTTTGCTACAACAGGAACCAACGTTTCTATTATCTTTTTAGACAAACAAAACAAAGGCGATGTAGTGTTGATTGACGCTTCTAAACTGGGCACAACGGTAAAAGAAGGTAAAAACCAAAAAACATTATTGTCTGACATTGAAGAAGACAAAATTATTGATACGTTTAATGCTAAAACACCAATTGATGATTTTTCAGTTGTGGTAAGTTATGATGATATTAAAGCCAAAAACTACAGTTTAAGTGCAGGGCAATATTTTGAAGTGAAAATTGAATATACTGATATTACAGCAGAAGAATTTACTAACAAAATGAAAAATTTTGAAAGTAATTTAGAGGATTTATTTGCTGAAAGTAAAACTTTGGAAAAAGAGATTCAGAATAATTTAAAAAGTTTGAAGTATGAGTAATTTAATTCAGACAACTCTTGGCGAATTAGTATCTAAAGAAAAAAAATCGATTATATCTGGCCCATTCGGTTCTAATATTGGTAAAATATTTTTTAGAACTGAAGGCATTCCTGTTATAAGAGGTAATAATTTAAGCACTGGAGGAGAAAAATTTAAAGATGACGGATTTGTTTTTGTTTCTAGAGAAAAAGCAGATGAATTAAATTGCTACGCTATAAAAAATGATTTAATTTTTACTGCTGTTGGTACTATTGGACAAGTAGGAATTATTGATGAAAAACTTAAATTTGATGAATATGTAATTTCTAATAAACAATTACGTGTAAGATTTGATAATAGTAAAATCACTCCTTTATTCGCATATTATTGGTTTTCATCATATTGGATACAAAAACTAATCCTACAAAGAAATGTTGGAAGTACTGTTCCTCTAATAAATTTAAGTGTATTAAAAGGTCTTCCAATTTCATTGCCTAGATCAATAAATGTTCAAAATAAAATAGTTGAATTTTTAGAAAATATTTCATTAAAAATAGAACTCAACAACAAAATCAACGCGGAGTTAGAAGCGATGGCAAAAACGCTTTATGATTATTGGTTTGTACAGTTTGATTTTCCTGATACTAATGGTAAACCTTATAAATCTTCTGGTGGTAAAATGATTTATAATGAAGAGTTGAAGAGAGAGATTCCTGAGGGATGGGAAGTTGAAAAAATTGGAAATGTTACGGATGTGAAAGCTGGTGGCGATAAACCAAAAGATTTTTCAGTAAATAAATCAGAAACTCATTCTATTCCCATATATTCAAATGGAATTACAAATGAAGGTTTATATGGATTTACGAATAAAGCTAAAATTACCAAACAAAGTTTAACAGTTTCTGCAAGAGGAACTATTGGATATTGTGTTTTAAGAAATAAACCATTTGTTCCAATTATTAGGTTAATTGTAATTACACCAAAAAACCCATATGAAATTAAATATTTTTATGAGTTTATTAAAAATTTAGAATTTGAAAACTCTGGCTCTGTTCAACAACAATTAACTGTACCTCAGATTTCAAGTTTAAATATTGTTTTACCTCCTCCAGAAATATTAAAAATGTATGATTTATTGACATCCTCAGGAATTGAAAAAATTGAAATAAATAAACTAGAAAACCAAGAACTAGCTTCACTTCGTGATTGGTTGTTGCCTATGTTGATGAATGGTCAGGTTAGTGTTGGTGAGGTTGAGGAACAGTTGGGTATGTTTGCTGAGCCTAGTGATGAATATAAAAAGAGTTAGATATGGAAATAATAAATAACATTCTAAAAGATTTAGAATTAATACCAATAGAAAATGAGAATGAATACGTTAGTGAATCAGAAATATATTTATTCATTTTAGAAGCAATTGGATTCGATAATAAAGTTGTGAAATTTAATGATTACTATACTCTTTTAGCGGCTGCGGCTATAAGTTCCCAATTAGTTAGGCAAGATAATTATGGATGTCCGAATTTTGAAGAGGAAACTATTTATCAATTATTAGTAGATAGAGATGATAATGAATATAAGGCAATATTTGAATATATATTTGGCAAACAGAAGTATTTAGAACATCATAATATTAACAAAATTGATATGTTTTTTGGAGAAAACCTAAAAATAGAATATCATCTTTTACTAAATATTTTCGCAAAAATTATTACAGCCGATTTAAATGTTACTTTAGAAAAAGTAAAAAAGAATTTGTTATCAAACGTAAATATTGTTGAATGGTCTGATTTAATTTTAGGAGGAAACGGAGATTATCTTACAATTGAACTTGAACGAATGGAAGGAATTGTTAATGGAGTACTTAGATAATTTATTTAATTACTTTGAAAAAAAATAAAGAAAATTTTGAAAAACAAGAATTAGTATCACTTCGTGATTGGTTGTTGCCTATGTTGATGAATGGTCAGGTTAGTGTTGGTGAGGCTGAGGAAGAGTTGGGAATGGTTGCTGAGAGTGGTGTTGAATATAAAAAGAATTAGATATGAGATTAGTAGCAGTTTACATACCTGAGTGTTCATTGCCAAATATTTTTGGGGAGGATCATAAAGGGCAGACAATAAACCTTGGAGGTGAATATTTTTACTCTTTTAATGAATCCCATAAAGAAATTAAAATTGAGAGTAAAATAAAAAATGAATTATTTATTCCAAATTTTTACAATCTGGATATTTCACATATAAGTACTATTGTTGGTCAAAATGGAGCAGGAAAGTCTACTATTTTGAGGGCTTTAAATCACTCAATGGATCCATCTAGTAAAAAAGTTATACAAATTTACGAGAATGAAAGTGATGAAAAAATAAAGGTTTTTAATGATACAATAAAGACACTCTCGTTTTCTGAAGAAATTAAGTTTGAAATTATAGAAAAAAAACTATTTGAACCATTATATTATTCTCCTAATTTAGATTATGATATTGCTGACGCATGGTCTTCTATCTCTTTAATAAATTATTTTAATGAAGATTTAGAAACCTATTTTTTAGATTCGGTCACTAGAAATGTAGCGTTTCTTAATGATAAGATAGTTGAAGAAATTAGAAATATCTATGATGATTTCCCAGATTATAATTCAATTATTGTAAAAATTAAAAATCATCGAAAATCATTTTTTAGAGCACCTTACATTGAATCTAATTTCGGAACTCCTCATCGGGGAGATGCTTTGAAAAATGAAATTAATGGGGAATTATCTAAATTAGGAGATCCACGAAATGGAAAAGAAAATTATAGTCGTGAAGAAATAATAAAGATGTTAGAGAGTAATGTGAAATTTTTGGAAAGCGAAAGTTTTACAGAATTGTTTACAAAACTTTGGAATATTGAAGAATATAAATTTGATAATGAATCAGGTTATGATAATATTCACAATGGGAAGCATTTTTTAAAAGATTTTGAGATTTCAGTTTTAAGTTATTTACTTGCTGGTGCTGTTTTTCCGCAGCATGGACTTGGTGGAGGTATGAGTTTTGATAAAATAATTGAAGCAAAAGCATTTAAAGAAAGATTAGATTTATTTTTAGAAATGTATTTGGTTAATGAAGAAAAAGTTATTTTCAAAAGGATAAAAGATACTGTAGGAGTTGACGTTTCTGGTATTGAAAAAATTGTTGAGATTATTGAGCATGATAAATTTTCACAAATCTCTGGGGTTGATTTAATTCCCATTAAGGAACGAATGATTTCTGATGCTATAGGATTTGGTGAGATTTATAATTTTTATAATAAGCTTGAAGAATTTTGCAAGAATGAGAAAATTATTTATAATGGTGAAATTTTAGAATTTAATATAAAAAACCATGAAGAAAAATTACTTTTTGATGAATTAATTTATGCATATAAATATTTTTTAAAATCTTTTCCAAAATCAACTATAAATAAGTCTCTATTAGAGTTTAGCCCTCTTAAAAAGCTATCGACTGGGGAAAAAGCTATCTTAGATTTTTATGCATCATTGTATAATTATATTGATTTAAATAAAGAAAGTAAACATTTAAATTACGAATATTTTTTACTTTTATTAGATGAACCAGATTTAGGTTTTCATCCTCATTGGAAGAAAAAATTTATTAATGCTATTTCCACTTCACTACCAATACTTTTTTCTAAAATGACACCTTATAAGTATGATGGTGCTGATTACATTAAAGTCAGAGAAAATCCTATCATCCAAATCATTTTCACAACTCATGACCCACTCACACTTTCGGATTTACCTAATCATTCAGTAGTTTACTTGAAAAAAGAGGGTGAGTATTCAAAAATTTTGAAAAATGATGATCCAGAAAGGCCTGTAAAAACATTTGGAGCGAATATTCACGAATTGTTATCGGATTCTTTTTTTATGGAAGATGGATTGATTGGTGAGTTTGCAAAAAATAAAATTGAAGAAACCATTAGATGGATTAATGAGAATAAGTCTAATAAACAAATTGATAAGGTAAAATTAGCTTATTATAAGTCAGTTATTGAATTAATTGACGAAAAGATTGTAAGGCTTAAACTTGCTGAAATGTTATCTGAAATTGAAGGTAATAATGATTTTCAAAAATCAATTTACAATAGAGAGATTGCTTTTTTGATGAAACAAAGAGATAAATTGAATTAAGATTTGCTATGCATTATATTGATACTAATCAAACCAAAATTGTAGCTGCAAGAGATTTGCATTACAAGTATATGAGGTATGTGATTAAAAAGAAATTGAACGGAAAATATTTTAATGAAACTAAACCTCATTTAGATATTAAATCAGTTCATATCGTAACTGGGATTCATAGCAAAGTAAAGCAATTTTTGAATGTTGAGAAAAATTTAAAAAAAGTGCTAATAGGTACTCCCGAAGAGTTAGATTCTATAAAATCTAAGTTTACAACTAAGAAGCAGATTGAATCTATAAAACGACTTTTTGACTATGAAATGTGGATAGATTTTAAGCCAAGTAGTACTTATTTTTTTTATAATGCCTATGATTTAGCTAATAATTTAGATATTCCTACGTGCCCATATTGTAATAGGATTTACACAAAAACAGTTGATTCTCCATTAAAAATAACAAGACCTACTTTTGACCACTGGTTCCCAGAAAGTAAATACCCACTTTTGGCGATTTCTTTTTATAATCTGGTTCCAAGCTGTAACATATGTAATTCGGGGAAAAGTAATGATCCATTCGAGTTAAATACTCATTTTCATCCCTATCATAAAGCTACAGATCCAAATTTAAATCTTTCATATAGGTTCAGTTTTGACTACACCAACTATAGTAAATTTAAATTTAAGATTATTAATAATAATGTGTTCTCGGAAAATTCTACAAAAGCATTTAAACTTGAAGATATTTACAGGATGCATGAAGATGAAATTGTAGATTTAAGACAAATCAGAGATGTTTATTCTCTCGATTATTTGGATATGGTTAAAAATAAAATACTACTAAATCATATTTCAGATGAGGAGATTTATAGGTTAGCCTTTGGAACTTATATAGAAGAAGAAAAGTTTGATAGACGACCACTAAGTAAAATGAAGAAGGATATTTTAAAAGAATTAGGAATAATTTAGGTGTTAAATAAGTTTACTGAAAATGATTTAAATAAAATATATTAAATGAAAGAATCACTGAAATATAAAATAAGAGAACTATTAGAAAGAGATGAAATTCGATCAATTATAGATTATGATGAGTTTTATTTTGAAAAAGCTAAAGAAGCATTAAATAATTTCCTTCAACTTGAAGTTAAAGAAGAAACTAAACAGTTTTTACTAAATAATAAGAAGGAATATAGTGAGTTAAAACAGTTATTTGAGGATTCACAAGACCTTAATGATTTTGGTAAATCTATTTTGAAAGTTATATCTTATTGTGATTCAAATGCACATAAAAAGAGGGAACTTAATGAGTATGATGATAAACGTGTTTTAGCGTTGGCTTTTGTTAGAATGAATAATTGGGTAGAACAACTAATAACATATAAGTTTGAAGGTCAATTAGCTGAAGGATCAGTCAAAAATGCTATTGATTATCTTTTAAACCCTCTTGATAATTTCACTATGTTGAGTGAAAATCACAGAAGTCAAGTTGCTCAAAATTTATTTAAGAAACCTTACATTAAGGACAAGTTCAAAGATGATTTTTTTAATTTCTTTTCAGAATTATTATTGAATGTAAAAAATCAAGAAAATTATACTCATCTATTATCTCGCCTTTGTTATGATAATGTAGTCGAAAAAGAGTGGAAGGATAATATTATTGGTCTTATTTGTCCAGACTCAACTGGTTGGCAAGAGGATGCAATAAATGATTCTAAAAATGGTAATCATATAGCATTATGGAATCATAAAAGACCTAACGGAACAACATCTACTTTAAAACTTCTGCGGCAATGTATTGAAGAAAATGGTTTTTTTAGAATTTTCTATACAGCAAATTATAAAGTTATTTATGTAGCGGAAATAGTTGATTTCGTATCTAATCAAAAAGAATTAGATAATGCTAATTGGCCAAAAAATTATGGGAACATTGAATGGTTTAATGATATTTATTCCAATTATAAAGATCAAAATAAAAGTGCTAGATGGGTTTATTTAGCAAGAAAAATTTTCAAAGTAAATTCTGAAGATTATTTAAGTTTCCAATATTATAAATCTAATAACTATCCAAGTGTTGGATGTCAGTCACCAGTAGTTTCCTATAAAAATAGTTTAGAAATTAATCATGATAGAAAAATGAATAAAAATATAGACCTTCTAAAATATAAAAAACAAATCATCTTGCAAGGTCCTCCAGGAACAGGTAAAACAAGAGAAGCAAAATTAATTGCTAAACAAATGATTGGTTTAACTCCTGATATAATAAAAAATAAACTTTTTGTAGGAAGTAAAATAGCTAATGCAAGCGGAGCAAAGGAGTATTATACCATTAAAGCTCTAAATGATGATTCTGTAACTTTAATAAGTGATAGAACTACTCAAGATTGGAACCCTTCTTACAATGAAATTATTGAGAAATATAATCAATTGACTAAAGGAATAGAGCCCTCCAATAAAAATGGT
>PKEA01000078.1 GCA_002862805.1 Flavobacteriaceae bacterium
GCAGAATTATAATTACCAATTAAGATACCATCTAATCTAAAATCAGTTTTTGAAGTAATATCTCCTTTAATTACTGTTCCTTGTACAATTCTATTTGTTTGCCCTAATTGACTTGTATCTTTCTTGGATTTATCAAACATAATATAGTTGGTCTTTTGTTTTATTGTTTATTTAATACTAACCATTCATCAATATTCTTTTTAAACTGAATCACTTTATAATCTTCAGAAGAAATAATATAGGCCTTATCTTTAATTTTATAATCTTTAAATTCCTGCAAAACACTTAAAACTGATTTAGCATTTTCTTGGTTTTTAAACCCATGAATTACTATAATATCTTTATCAATTGTGTAAAGATCTGATGATGCTTTAAGCAAAACACTGTTTCTGTCTTTGATATACTTATTGATTTTTTCTAATAATTTTTTAGAATCCTCCTTTAATGGAAAATCTTTAATAAAAATAATTTTCCAGCTTGTAGCTTCTGCTTTACCTAATTCAAAACCTTCAAGCTTAGGAATATCGTTTTGCAGTAAACTTTCAGCCTGCTTTCCTTCTAACTCATCTGGATAAGTTAATGCTACAAAGTTTAGAGCTTTTTTATAAGCATCTAAACCTTCAAGCCTTCCTTTTATATTTGCCTTTAACAACTCGAATTTAGGTAATGATTCATCTCCAAAAAATTGATCAATTCTTAAGTCTACTTCCTCAGAAGCATCTCTAACGGCATTGTCTTCAAATAATTTATATAAATTGTAATATACTTTATCTGGACTTTCGTTATCCGTTAACTCAATAGAAGGATTTTGAACAATTTGCGCATAACGACTATCAGGATATTCTGTAATAATTTGGTTTTTATAAACTTCCGCTTTGTTTGATTTTAAAGCTTCATAAATCTTAAACAAATTATATTTAGCAGGAAGTATCAATCTTTCTTCAGGATTGTTTTTCAACAATTGTTCTAACCTTGAAGCAGCCAATTCATATTCCTTAAACTTTTCCTTATAAATTACACCTAATTGATAGTAGGCAAAATTTCTATTTGTAGCCAAACTATCTATTACTAATTGCGAAGTAGGTAACTGAGAAGTGTAAAACTTAACTGTATATTTTTCTTCTGTTTCAGCAACCAAAGAATCGTTTTTAACTTCAAGTTCACTTATGCTGTTTGCAGAAAAATCAACATCTTTATTAGAAGATAACCTCCAGTTTTTCTTTAACTCTCTTTTACCCCATTTACCTTCAAACTCTCGCTTACCATAACTAACCGTCACAGGATTATAGAAATAAAAATTACTAGATTCATTACCCAAAGAAACAGGTGGCAACATACTAGAATTACCAAGTGGAGGTGAAATTGATGATGGGTTTGGATTAAACTTCCCTCCAGACTGACTACCTGGTTTAATAGCATTATTAGCAGCAATATTTGCTTCCCTTTCAGCTTTTTCAGCTTCTAATTTTGCCCTTAATTCGTCTTTAATTTTTAACTCATCGATATATTTTTGAAAATAATCTGTCTTTTGAGAGTCACTCATTGAAACTAAATTCAAAATACTATCATTCTCTTGAGCAATAGTTTCATATTTAATAACGTCTACTAGATTAAGCCTTTTCTTTTTATATTTACGATATTCTCTAGTACCTTCTTTTAATCTCAACAAAGTACTATCATAATATTTTCCTGCAATTTTATACTGAGCATCTTTAAAATAAATTTCGCCAATATTTCTATAATTTGATGAAATCAAATATTCATCTTGACTAAATGCCTTTATCGATTTATTGTAAAACTTTTCAGCAATTTTAGGTTTATTGTTTTTATCATAAAAAACTCCCATTTGATGATTTAGAATATCTAAATAAGGTCTGTTTTCTCTATCTTCTAATAATTTTGTGAATTTTTCAACAAATGCTAGAGTGTCACCTTTTTTATAATCAAACTGTTGAGCTTGTTTTGCATGAGCCTGAATAACGTATCTTCTTGGAGACTTTCTATTCATATCGATAACTTCTTGAAAAGCAACAAACGCACTGTCATTATACTGAAAAGATTCATATAACTGCCCTAAAATAAATGAATAGCGTGCTTTTTCTTCTTTATCTTTAGTTTCTAATCTTGCTATTTTAATAGTTGCAATCGCTGAATCATTTGAACCTATATTTCTATAAGCTTGACTCAACATTGCATTTGCATCTGCTAAATCTTGACCTACAATATCTTTCTTTTCAAGCAATAATTTTAAATTTTTTATAGCAACTTCATTATTTTCAAGTCTAATATTTACTTTTTCACGCCAAACTTTAGCGTGATAAATTTTGTCGCTTTTAGGATATTTATATAAAATATAATTTAAAGACTCTAACGAAGGAATAAATCTATTTTCATAATAACGTGATTTAGCTAAAAGTAAATAAGCTTCGTCCATTTGTGGATTTTTCTCAATCCCACCAATATTCATTGAATGTTTTTGAATGGCTTTGACTGCTTTCTCCTCAGCCCTCGTGAAATTTGGGTTTTTAGTTTGACCTGGGAGAAAATTTTCTTCTTTTTCTTGCATTCTTTCCACTGGAAGAATTTCCCAAAAATTATCTTTAAAAGTTGTCTTTAAGTTTTCTAAACCCGCATCTAATGCTAAATTACCGTTATACAGAACATTATATTCTGTAGTAACTGCATGCACATTCCTATTAATAAACTTATCTTTCTTAACAGAGCAAGAAATTATAAAGAGCATTAAACCTAATGTTAATGCGTATTTTAGATGATTAGCCTTCAAATTAAAACGTTTTTATTCTTTAAACTAAAAATTACATTTTTTAGTATAAGATTGGTAAAAATACGTTTCTTTTTTTGATGTAGAAAAAAATAGGCTTTTTTTTACTACTCTTGTATACTTTTTAAATCTTTAACTACTTTAAAAGCAACATCTATTTGTTCATCACTTACAATTATTGTAAACTCGTTAGTTGTAGAAATAACTTCATGAATAACTATTCCTTCCCAAGCTAATTTTTGAAAAATATAATAATAAACACCCGGTACAGAAATATTATCTTGTGGTAACTTTACCGTTATAGATGATAAATTTTCTAAGTGTAAGGTTTGTTTTTCTAGACTAAAAAAGTTTTCGACTAAGTGTGAATAAGAAGTACTAATAATAATATTCATCTCATTAACACCTCTTGAAGAGGTATAAAAAACATCTTGATGCTTATTAATTTCAGAAATTAATTTCCCTTGATTTTCTAACAAAGTATCCGACACTACAAATGCAAAATCAGAAAGCGATGATCTAACTGTAATTTCACCAATATTCATTAAAACTTTAGAAATTTTTCGATTAATTTTAAAATCTAATTCTTCCGAAAGCCTTTTTAAAGACATAACAATTGCCCCTTGTTTAATATCTTTACCTAGCTCCTTTTCAAGTTCAGGAACCATTATTCTTGCTAAAGATGTTAAGTTTATTATTCCTTGAGCTAATGAATTTAAAAGGAATGGTTTTGATTTTATGTAATTCTCAACTACAGAAGAAATTGTTTTCATACCAAAAAATTTTATGCAAATATACTAAAAACAAATTGTTACATATATAACTTAAAAATAAAAAAAGGCTTCTTTTATGTGTTCAATGTTAAATTTTTGATTCTCTTTATAAATAGCGATAATATCAAACCGAACCTCAACCTCTAAATCATTTAAAATCACATATTCATTAACAGCCTTTACTAATAACTGAATTTTTTTAGGTTTTACGAAATCTTGAGGCAAGCCAAAATCGATACTCGAACGCGTTTTAACTTCAATAACTGCCAAGACATTTTCTTTTTGAGCAATAATATCAATTTCAGCTTTTTGAAAAGTCCAATTGGTCTCTAAAATTAGATATCCATTTTCTTGAAGAAATTCAACAGCCAATTCTTCTCCAAGTTTTCCTAGCTCATTATGTTCAGCCATTCTTTAAAATTATTCAGTTGTCAGTTTTTAGTAATTAGTATTTTATTAATGATAATTTTTACTTGAATTTTAAAATTACTTCTTTATCATTCACTTCAAAATCAACTTGCTTTCCTAAAATTAGCGTTCGATTATCTTTCATGTGTCCTGCCGGAAAATCAAAAGCTATTGGAATATTGTATTGCGAGGCTATTGCCGTGATAATTTGAACCGCATTTTGTCCGAAAGGAATTTCGTTGTCGTGCATGTCGGTCATTCCACCAACAATTAGTCCTTTTACATTCTCAAAATAACCATTACGCTTCATGTTTTGCATCATTCTATCTACATGATAAAGATACTCGTCTAAATCTTCAATGTAAAGAATCTTACCATTTGTATCTAATGAAGATTTTGAGCCAAATAAACTATAAAGTATCGATAAGTTCCCTCCAACTAATTCACCAGCTGCTTTTCCTTTTACATTATAAGAAACTGTTGGAATCACATATTCTATAGGCTCTCCAAAAAGTGCTTTTCTCAATGTTTCCTTAACTTCTTCAGGTGCTTTTGGAACTGTAAATGGCATTATAGAATGCAAAGTTGCCACACGCTCAACGTTAGCATGACTATGTAAAACCGTAACATCACTAAAACCCATAATCCATTTTGGATGTTTTTTAAATTTAGTAAAATCAAGCATATCAATAATACGAACAGTTCCATAACCTCCACGAGCACACCAAATAGCTTTTACATTATTATCATCCATCATATTTTGAAAATCGGCAGCGCGTTCAGCGTCTGTTCCGCCAAGTTGACAACTATCTAAACCTATAGTATTACCAAGCTTAGTTTTTAAACCCCATGATTCTAGTAATTCTTTTGCAGGGATTGCATCTTCTGGGAAAAATTTACGCGCAGTACAAACAATAGCGACGGTATCGCCTTTTTTTAAATAAGGAGGAATTTTCATTTTCTTTTGGGAATGAGAAAAGTTTGAAATTAGTAAAAACAAAAAAATAAATCTAAACATAGCAGATTTCTTTATCTCAAAAGTAAACAAAATCAAACAAAAATTCGTCATTTCATGCTTAATGAATTATTTTTGTGCCAAATTTCAATGTATTATGATTCAAAATCCTAAAAGATATACAATTACTGCGGCTTTGCCTTATACAAACGGACCTATTCACATTGGTCATTTAGCAGGTGTTTATGTTCCTTCTGATATATATGCACGTTACCTTCGTATGCAAGGAAAAGATGTTGCTTTTATGTGCGGAAGCGATGAGCATGGAGTTGCTATTTCAATGAAAGCAAAGAAAGAAGGTATTACACCACAACAAGTAATTGATAAATACGACGGAATTATTCGTCAATCTTTTATTGATTTTGGAATTTCATTTGACAACTACTCTAGAACTTCGGCAAAAATTCATCACGATACAGCACAGGAGTTTTTTAAAAAATTATATGACAACGGCGACTTTATTGAAGAAGTTACCGAGCAATTATATGATGCAAAAGCTGACCAATTTTTAGCAGATCGTTTTGTTACAGGAACTTGTCCTAAATGCGATAATCCAGAAGCTTATGGCGATCAATGTGAAAAATGTGGTTCTACTTTAAACGCTACCGATTTAATTAATCCGAAATCGACAATTACTGGTGAAACTCCAATTATGAAAGCAACTAAACATTGGTTTTTACCTTTAAATAGATACGATTCTTTTTTGCGTGAATGGATTTTAGAAGGTCACAAAAACGACTGGAAACCTAATGTTTACGGACAAGTAAAATCATGGGTTGATGGCGGTTTAGAACCAAGAGCCGTAACACGTGATTTAGATTGGGGAATTGACGTTCCGGTTGAAGGCGCAGAAGGAAAAAAATTATACGTATGGTTTGATGCTCCTATTGGATACATTTCAGCTACTAAGGAATGGGCTGCAAGAGAAGGAAAAGAATGGGAACCATATTGGAAAGATGAAGAAACAAAATTGGTTCATTTTATTGGTAAAGACAATATTGTTTTTCATTGTGTAATTTTTCCAGCCATGTTAAAAGCAGAAGGAAGTTATATTTTACCCGATAATGTGCCAGCGAATGAGTTTTTAAATTTAGAAGGAAATAAACTTTCTACCTCTAAAAACTGGGCAGTTTGGTTACACGAATATTTACAAGATTTTCCAAACAAACAAGATGCATTACGTTATGCGTTAACAGCAAATGCTCCTGAAAGCAAAGACAACGACTTTACTTGGAAAGATTTTCAAGCAAGAAATAATAACGAATTGGCTTCTATTTTAGGGAACTTTGTAAATCGTGTTATTGTTCTAACAAATAAATATTACGACGGAATTGTTCCAACTCCAAATGAGTTTACTGAATTAGATGTACAAACATTAACCGAATTAAAAGCTTATCCTGAAGTTATTGCCTCATCAATTGAGCGCTATCGTTTTAGAGAAGCTTTAGGTGAAATGATGAATGTTGCGCGTTTAGGGAATAAATATTTGACCGAAACTGAACCTTGGATTACAATAAAAGAAAATCCTGAAAGAGTAAAAACACAAATGTATGTTGCCTTACAAATTACAACTGCATTAAGTGTTTTGTGTGAACCGTTTTTACCTTTTACAGCAAGTAAATTAAAAACAATGCTGAATAAAAATGAAAACGACATAAAATGGTCAGATATTTCAATTAATTCAAATTTATTAGAGTCAAATCATAAAATTGGCCAAGCAGAAATTTTGTTTTCAAAAATTGAAGATGAAGAAATTCAAAAACAAATAGACAAATTAGAAGCTACTAAAAAAAATAATGAAATGGATAATGCTATAGCTGAACCTCAAAAAGAAACTGCCACTTTTGACGATTTTACAAAATTAGATTTACGTGTAGGAACTATTCTTGAAGCTGAAAAAATGCCAAAAGCAAATAAGCTATTGGTTTTAAAAGTTGATACTGGAATTGATGTAAGAACTATAGTTTCTGGAATTGCCGAACATTTTTCTCCGGAAGAAGTAATTGGAAAAAGAGTTACAGTATTAGTAAACCTAGCGCCAAGAGCGTTACGTGGAGTAGAAAGCGCTGGAATGATCTTAATGACTAATTTGCCAGACGGAAAATTAGTTTTCGTAAATCCAGATACTGAAGGTGTAATGAATGGAGGTTTAATTTCTTAAAAAAGATTACTTTTACAAAATGTATTACAGAAGAAAAATTATATTATCCTTATTACAAGTATTTGAAGGTGAATTAGAAAAAATTCAACTTCAAAAATTACTTTTTCTATTTACTAGATTTCAAAAAGAGAAGAAAGCATTTGACTTTGTTCCTTATAAATTTGGCTGTTTTTCTTTTCAAGCAAATGCTGATTTATCAACTTTAAATAAATATGGTATTGTTAGTGCGTCTGAAAAATTTTGGAAAAAGGAGGATGAAGTAAATTATTTAAATGAATTAAAAATTGAGGACAAAAAAATCATAAGTGATTTCAAAACAATTTACGCAAATAAAACGAGTGATGATTTAATTAAAATTACATACAAAAGATATCCATATTATTCAATTAATAGTACAGTTGCAGAAAAATATTTATCCAAAGAGGAATTTAAAAACCTTGATAACTTTAGAAATCTTGAAGATGAAACCGTATTATTTACTATTGGCTATGAAGGTATTACACTTGAAGCTTATTTGAATAAACTAATAAAAAACAACATTAAAGTTTTATGTGATGTTCGTAAAAATGCTTTAAGCATGAAATATGGGTTTAGTAAAAGCCAACTAAAAAATGCTTGTAATGGTGTTGGCATTGAATATATACATATTCCAGAAGTTGGTATAGAGTCTGATAAAAGACAGGAACTTAAAACCCAAAAAGACTATGATTGCTTGTTTGAAGAGTATAAAGAAAAAAACTTGAAAAAATCTACTGATAGCCAAACAGAAATTTTAAAGTTACTAATACAAAATAAGAGAATTGCCCTAACTTGTTTTGAAGCAAACATTTGTCAATGTCACAGGAAACATTTATCAGAAGCAATTACAAACTTAAAAGGATTTAAATTTAGTCTTGAACATATTTAAAACTTATGTCTAAAAAGAAAATTCTAATTTCTGTAACTACTTATCCACTTCCTTCAAGAAGTTATGACGAACTAGTTTGTACAGCTGGATTTTTAGAAGATGGTTCATGGATAAGAATATATCCTGTACCTTTAAGTTTTTTAAACCAAGTAAAAAAAGACATTGGTTTTAAAAAATACACATGGATTGAACTTGATGTTAAACAAAGAACAGATGACTTCCGTCCTGAAAGCCATTCTCCAAATAATTATAACATCAAAATTATAAATACTTTAGGGACAAATAATTTTTGGCAAGAAAGAAAAGATATTTGTTTAAATAATGTTTATACAAATAAATCAAAACTATTAGAAGATTCAAAAGCTCCAAAAAATATTTCATTAGCAACATTTAAACCTTCTGCTATAACAGACTTCATCGTTGAAGATGATGATCCTGAATGGAAGAATGAATGGAAAGAAATTAGAAAACAAACAGATTTATTTGCAGAAATAGAAACTGATCCAGAAAAATTAATTGCTAAAATACCCTATAAATTCTATTATGTTTTTACAGACGACGAAGGTGTTTCAAGTAGGTTAATGATTGAAGATTGGGAAATATTTCAACTCTATTTAAATTGTCTAAAGTATAATGACAATAATAAAGAAATTGCTATTCAAAAAGTAAAAGAAAAATATTTTGATGAATTTACTAAAGAAAATGATATTTATTTATTTTTGGGAACAACTATGCAATGGCACAGAAGAAGGTCGAATAATCCATTTGTTATAATTGGAGTTTTTTATCCAAAAATTAAATCTCAATATAGTTTATTCTAAATGAAAAACGCAAAAATTATAGCATTTGATGCAGACGACACACTTTGGCACAACGAACCTTATTTCGATGAAGCGCAAGCACGTTTTTGCAAACTGTTTCAAGATTTTGCTTCCAGTCAAGAAATTTTAGGACTAATTTTAAATCACCAAGTAAAAAACTTACCTATTTATGGTTTTGGAATTAAAGCCTTTACGCTTTCTATGATTGAAACGGCTTTAAAAATTACCGATAATAATATTTCAGGCAAAGGAATTGAACAAATCATTACCATTGGTAAAGATTTATTGCAAAAACCGGTCGAATTAATGCCAAATGTAGAAACCGTATTGCAAGAATTACACGGAAAATACAAGTTGGTAATGGCAACAAAAGGCGATTTGAAAGATCAACACAGAAAATTACACGATTCTGGAATTGGCCATTATTTTCATCATATTGAAGTGTTAAGTGATAAAACCGAATTAGATTACGAAAAGATGTTGGGTCGCTTAGACATTAAAGCAGAAGACTTTTTAATGATAGGGAATTCTCTAAAGTCAGATGTTTTACCAATCATAAATTTAGGTGGATACGGAATTCACGTTCCGTATGCAACTACTTGGGAATATGAAAAAATAGACTTTGAAATTGAGCATGAAAATTTCATAGCCTTGAATAATATTGAAGAAGTTTTGAATATTTTAAAATAAAAAAACCACGCAAATGCGTGGTTTTTTCTTTTCATCTGCAAATTACTTTCCTAATAGCAAAACTTCATTCGCAACAATTTCTGTAATGTAGCGCTTAACACCTTCTTTGTCGTCATAACTTCTTGTAGTTAGCTTACCTTCAATTGCAAGCTCCTTACCTTTAGTAACGTACTTTTCAATAATTTCAGCTGTTTTTCCCCAAGCTGTTACGCGGTGCCATTCTGTTTTTTCTACTTTATCACCGTTGTCTTTATAATAGACTTCATTTGTAGCAATAGAAATGTTTGCTAATTTTTTTCCTCCTTCTAAGTTTTTAACTTCTGGTTCTTGTCCTACGTGTCCGATTAATTGTACTCTGTTTTTCATGGCGTGTAAATTTAAATGGTTTATATAAAATTATTTTTAATGTCTAATAAAACTTAACTTTTGCTTTAAAATTGAACTTTTAACTTGTAATTGATGTTGCAATTATCAGTGTTTCATTTCGACAGTGCAAAGATGTGGCAACAAAAAAAGTTTATTCGGTATTTATCTAATTAATATCGGTTGTAAATGTTTGTAACCATTTGTAAACGGATAATATTTTCATTATATTCGCATAAATAATTAAAAAACATATGCCAGCAAACATTAAAAGCGTTGAGTTAAGAAACTTACAAATTGAAGATTATAAAGAATTAAAAAAGTCAATGATTGAATCTTATCCAGAAATGGCAGAATCATTTTGGAAAGAAGATCAGATTGAACTCTTATTAAAAAAATTTCCTGAAGGACAATTGGTAATTGTTGTAGACGGTGTTGTTGTAGGTTCAGCTTTATCTATTTTAGTTACCGAAGATTTCGCTTTTAAAACAAGAACGTACAAAGGCATAACAGATAATTTTACATTTTCCACACATAACCCAAACGGAGAAACCCTTTACGGAATTGATGTTTTTATCAATCCAAAGTATAGAGGATTACGTTTAGGACGTCGTTTATACGATGTTCGAAAAGAACTATGTGAACAATTAAATTTAAAATCAATCATCTTCGCAGGCAGAATTCCAAATTACAGAAAGTTTAAAAATGAAATTACTCCAAAAGTATACATTGAAAAAGTAAAGAAAAAAGAGATCTACGACCCAGTTTTATCGTTTCAATTAAGCAATGATTTCCATGAAGTTCGTGTACTTAAAAATTATTTAGAAGGTGATAAAGAATCAATGGAATATGCCGTTTTACTTGAATGGAATAATATTTATTACGATGATAGTCCAAAACTAATCAACGCTGAAAAAAGTATTGTCCGTTTAGGATTGATTCAATGGCAAATGAGAACTTTGAATAATATCCAAGCGTTATTTGAACAAGCTGAATTTTTCATCGATGCTGTTTCTGGTTACGGAAGTGATTTTGCTTTGTTTCCCGAATTATTCACAGCACCCTTGATGGCAGATTATAATCATTTATCTGAAGCAGAAGCCATAAAAGGATTAGCAAGACATACGGATGCTGTGCATAAAAAATTCCAAGAATTTGCAATTTCTTACAATATAAATATCATTACAGGAAGTATGCCTTACTTAGAAGACGGTCACGTTTATAACGTAGGCTATTTATGTAGAAGAGATGGTACAAGTGAAATGTATCGTAAAATTCATATTACACCAAATGAAACGTTCCATTGGGGAATAACAGGTGGTGACACCATTCAAACTTTTGATACCGATTGTGGAAAAATTGGCGTGGTTATTTGTTATGATGTTGAATTCCCTGAATTATCTCGTTTAATGGCCGATGAAGGAATGAATATCTTATTTGTACCTTTCTTAACAGACACTCAAAACGGATATACGCGTGTAAAACATTGTGCACAAGCAAGAGCTATTGAAAACGAATGTTATGTAGCTATTGCAGGATGTGTAGGTAACTTACCAAAAGTAAACAACATGGACATACAATATGCACAAGCAGCTGTTTTCACTCCATCTGATTTTGCCTTTCCAAGTAATGGAATAAAAGCAGAGGCAACTCCAAATACAGAAATGACACTTATTGTAGATGTCGACATGAATTTGTTAAAAGAGTTACATCAACATGGAAGCGTTAGAACCATGAAAGACAGAAGACACGATTTATACAGTTTGAAAAAATTAAAATAATGAAAAATTACATTCTTTTATTATTACTTACAGCATCTTTTGGTTTTGCTCAAAACACTTTACATTATAACGATGAAAAAGGTTCGCCTAAAGCAACATTGCAAAATATATCATGGATTTCAGGAAACTGGATAGGTGAAGCTCTAGGTGGAATTTGTGAAGAAAACTGGAGTAAACCCATTGGTAACTCAATGATGTTTAACTTTAAATTGGTTAAAAACGGAAAAGTTGTTTTTTATGAATTAGGCCATATTATAGAAAAAGATAATACACTTTTATTACAATTGAAACATTTTGGAGCGGATTTAAAAGGTTGGGAAAGACCAGAAATTAGCGAAGAATTTAGGCTCGTGAAAGTAGAAGAAAACAAAGTATTTTTCAATCAATTTACATTTGAAAAGGTTTCGGATAATGAAATGAATATTTATGTAGTTTTTGAAGAAACTGGCAAAGAAATGAAGTTTAATTATAAGAAATAAGAAGATACAAACCTGACAGGTTAAAAACACACAAACGGAATGAGATTTTTTCGTTTCATGTAATGACAAAATTATGAGTAAAGGATGTTTAGAATGTGGCGATAAAATTATTGGCCGAGAAGATAAAAAGTTTTGTAGCGACGGTTGCAGAAATGCATACAACAACAAAATGAATAAAGATTCTAATAATTTAATGCGTAACATTAATAACAAATTGCGTAAAAATTATAGAATTCTCTGCGAATTGAATCCAGATGAAAAATCAAAAACAACTAAAACAAAATTATTGAGTAAAGGTTTCGATTTTGAGTTTTTCACCAGCATGTTAACAACAAAAACAGGAAATATTTATTACTTCTTATACGACCAAGGCTACCGACAATTAGAAGATGATTTTTTTATGTTAGTAAAGAAAGTAAGCTAACATGAAAAGGAATGAAATTTCAATATTAGGTTGTGGTTGGCTTGGGCTTCCTTTAGCCAAAAAGTTAATTGAAAACGGATTTTCCATTAAAGGTTCTACAACTTCTGAAGAAAAACTAACTGTATTAGAAGAAAACAAAATTCAATCGTATTTAATTGCATTATACGAAGATAAAATAATTGGAAACATAACCAGTTTTCTTAAGGAATCAGAAGTTTTAATTATTGATATTCCACCAAAATTAAGAGGTGCTCAATCAGAAAATTTTGTTTCTAAAATTAAAAACTTAATAATCGAAATTGAAAAGTCAGCAATTAAAAAAGTGCTTTTTATAAGTTCGACTTCGGTTTATGGTGATTTGCCAATCTTCTCGACTGCGCTCGAAGTGACAGAAGAATCAGCTTTAAACCCAGATTCTGAAGGTGGGAAACAATTACTTGAAGTAGAACAATTATTGCAATCCAATCCCAATTTTAAAACTACAGTTGTTCGCTTTGGCGGATTAATTGGCAAAGATCGTCATCCAATACAATTCTTAGCAGGAAGAGAAAATGTCGAAAACCCTGAAGCACCTATTAACTTTATCCATCAAGAAGATTGTATCGGAATTATTGAAAAGTTAATTAACAAAGGACTTCGACAGGCTCAGTCTGACAACTGGGATTGGAATGAAACCTTTAATGCTGTTGCACCAGAACATCCTACAAGAGCAGATTATTATCACAAAAAAGCTTTAGAAATGAATTTAAAAGTCCCTACTTTTGTAAAAGATTCAAAATCTAAAGGCAAAATAATTAGCAGTAAAAAACTGCAAAAAATTCTCAACTACACCTTTCAAAAACAAATTTAAAAAATGGCATATTATAGCGTTTTTCATAACTACATAACTAAAAAGAAAAACGCAATTGGCTTGCCTGTGCTTGCACTTATTTGGTGTTGCTTTTTTTGGGGAACCACATGGATTGCTTCAAAAGAAGGTGTAAAACACATGCCAGCTTTACAATTGGTTGCAATTAGACAATTTTTAGGCGGATTGATTTTCTTAATTTATTTCTTAGCTATAAAAGCACCTTGGCCAAATAAAAGACAATGGCGAAATATTCTTATTTTGAGCGTTCTAAACTTTATGTTGAGTAATGGCTTAAGTACTTGGGGTGTAAAATATATATCGAGTGGATTAGGAGCAATTATTGGTTCAATTTTCCCACTTTGGATTGTAATCATCAGTTTTTTTAGAGGCGAAAAAGTCTCTTGGCGTGCTACGCTAGGATTGGTAATTTGTTTTCTTGGAATCTGTGTAATTTTTTACGATTATTTACATGATTTCTTAAATCCAGAATTTCAATTTGGAATTATTTTATCCATCATAGCAACCTTCACTTGGGCATTATCTACTATTTATATCAAAGAAAACAATACCAATTTTAATCCCTATTTTAATATCGGATTACAAATGCTTATCTCTTGTACGGTTATGTTTTCTGTTTGTGAATTTTCAGGAATAAGCATGCCGTTAAATGAAATTCCATCTATTTCATGGTGGGCAATTATTTATTTAGTACTATTTGGTTCGGTATTTACATTTATAGCATTCATCTATTCTTTAGAACACTTACCAAAAGAAATAAGTAGTTTGTATGCTTATGTGAATCCAATGGTTGCTTTATTGTTTGGTTATTTACTATTTAACGAATCGTTAAGCACTGCAATTATCATAGGCGGATTGATTACTCTTTCTGGACTTTTCATGGTAAATAAGGCGATTAAAAAGAAATAAAAAATGAAGAAATATAAGATAAATGAAGAATTTTACAATTTAAGTTTTCTTAAAAAGATAGTTATAGAATTTGAAACATATTTGATTGGAGAAATAGAAATAGAACCTTTTAATAAGTTTTCATTAGAATTTAGTAGTGCTTATTGGTATTCTTGTTATCATTTACTTCGTGACAAAAAGCTAATTGTTGATAAAGAGGTATTCCATTTATTCAATGAGGATAAAATAAATATTATTTGGTTTTCAATAACTGACAATGAAAATTTTATTATTAAATGCTTAGATGGAAACTGGTTTTTAGAATTATTAAATTCTAATTTTTTGTTTGAAAAAATGATATCCGATATTAAAATGACAGAATGTTAAATAACCGCTGAAAAATAAAAAATCCCAAGCTTTCACTTGGGATTTAGAATTATTTAGAATTTGGATTACCAAATTTTTACTCTCTTATCTGGAGCAATATACATACCATCTCCTTCTTTAATACTAAACGCTTTATAAAAAGCATCTACATTTTGTAACGGAACATATGCACGATACATTCCTGGCGAATGCGGATCAGTTTTTACCTGATTTTTAATTGCTTCATCACGCATTTTACTTCTCCAAATCGTTGACCAAGAAATAAAGAAACGCTGTTCTGGAGAGAAACCATCTATTAGTCCTGGATTCCCATTTTTAGCTAAATAAATTTGTAAACCGTCGTATGCAGCATTAACTCCACCTAAATCTCCAATATTTTCACCTAATGTAAATTTACCATCTACAAAAGTTCCTGGTAAGGGTTGTAAGTTTGAATATTGATCTGCCAAAGCACCTCCTAGAGAAGTAAATTGTGTTAAATCTTCATCACTCCACCAGTTTACAAGGTTACCATCTGCATCGTAACGTGAACCTGAATCATCAAATCCATGAGAAATTTCGTGTCCAATTACCGCTCCAATTCCACCATAATTTACAGCTTCGTCTGCTTTGTAATCGTAAAAGGGTGGTTGTAAAATTGCCGCAGGGAAAACGATTTCGTTATTTGAAGGATTAAAATAAGCATTAACCGTTTGAGGAGACATTCCCCATTCTTCTTTATCTACTGGTTTTCCAAGTTTTTTAATGTTCTCATTATTTCCCCATTTTGAAGCATTTTTCATGTTTTCAAAATACGTTCCGCCATTTTCTGGACTTGCAATTACCAATTCAGAATAATCTTTCCATTTGTCTGGATAACCAATTTTAACTCTTGATTTTCTAAGTTTTAATTTTGCATTTTCCTTAGTCGCTTTTGTCATCCAAGGTAAATTATCGATACGATTTTCAAAAGCTAAAAATACATTTGCAATCATTGCTTCTGCTTTTGCTTTTGCTTCTGCAGGGAATTTTTTCTCTACATACAATTTACCTAAAGCCTCACCTAAAGTTCCATTTACAGTTGCCAATGCTCTTTCGTCTGCTGGACGCTGTTTAACCGCTCCTGTTAACGTTTTTCCATAAAATTCCCAATTGGCATTTCCAATTTCAGTTGTTAATAATCCTGAAGATTGACGTAAAACGGTCCATTTCATATAGGCTTTCCAAGAATCTACTTTGTTCTCTTTAAGAATAGACTCAACTGTTTCGATGTATTTTGGCTGAGATACAATTACAGAATCAATTTTTCCAATTCCAATTCCCTCATAATAATTTGACCAATTTACGGTTGGACTTAACTTTTGCAATTCAGCAATAGTCATAGGATTATAGGTTTTTCTTCTGTCTCTACGCTCTACTCTATCTAAAGTCGCCGTTGACATCTTAGTTTCTAAAGCTAAAATTTTAGCAGCATTTGAAGTAGCCGTTTTTTCATCTTCACCAATAAACTGTAGCATTCTTGCCATATGTGCTTGGTATTTTTGACGTTTTTCAACATTGTCTGGAGCGTCAGAAACATAATAATCTCTATCCGGTAATCCTAAACTTCCAGTGCTTAAGTAAACCACATTTCTACTACTGTTTTTAGCATCTGTATATACATAACTTCCAAAGAAACCAACGCCATTTCCGTCAGCTTCCATTTCAGTAATTAAAGCAGCTACATCTTTAGCCGATTTTACTGCATTAATTTTTGCTAAATAAGGCTTTAAAGGTTCAATTCCTTGCTTATTTCTTGATACAGTATCTAAAATAGATTTGTATAAGTTAATCGCTTTTGCTTGATCTGAATTTGGGTCAATAGATTTGTCGTTAATCGCCTCCTTTAAAATAGCCATTACGTCTTCATCTGTATTTTTACGAAGTTCGTCAAAACTTCCCCAACGGGTTCTATCGCTAGGAATTTCTGTATTGTCTAACCATTTTCCGTTTACATAACGGAAAAAATCATCTGAAGGTTTCACAGAAGTATCCATGAAATCAGTATTAATACCAACCGATTCTTTTTTAACCTCAACTGATTCTACAACATGAGTTGCTTCTTGCTTTGCTTTACAAGAATTTAATAGTGAGGCCAAAAAAAGAAAGCCTAAGCTTCCTTTAAAAATGTAATTTTTCATTTTATATTTTTAGTTTAAGTAAGTTCTCAAAACAAATATAAGTTTTTGAAATGAGAAATTCTATCAAGATAATTGTTTGAATACTATTTTAACATTTGTTTGAATTATAAAAAATAAAATATTTTCATATATTGCATGAATTTCCTACTAATCAATTAACAAAATGGCAAAAAAAAACTACTTACCTCTAATTATTGGGTTCTTTTTTTTATTTAATGTAATCAATGGATACTCACAAGACGATTTAAAATCCACAAAATATGGAGACAAAATCAAAAAACATTTATCATTATCAAAATATGATTTGTCAGAAGTAGACCTTAAAAACTTATATGTTGACAGTGAATACCTTACAAAAAAAACTCAAATTACTCATATTTATGTTGGGCAACAATTTGAAGGAATTAAAATTTTTAACGCAATTTCTAGTATTGCAATAAAAAATGATGAAATTTTTTATGTTGGGAATTCATTTGTGAAAAATATAGCTGAAAAAGTCAACACTGTTACCCCTACAGTTAGTGAAGAACAAGCTATTCGAAATGTTGCTACACATTTTAAATTAGAATTACCTAATGAAATAAAACTTATTAGTTCTACGAAAAACAATTATGTTTTTGATAAAGCAAATGCGTTTTTAGAAAACATTCCCGTAAAACTTGTTTTCACATATGTAGATCAACAAGAATTAAAGTTATCTTGGGACGTTAGTCTTTATACAATTGACGGAAAGCATAATTGGAATGCAAGAGTTGATGCAATTTCTGGAAATATTATAGAGTTTACAGATATGGTCATCAGTTGTGATTTTGGCATTCCATGTTCAATTACCGGAGAACACAGTCATGATAAATCTAATAATCAAGAATTCGCAACTTCATTTTTCAAAAAAACATCTTCTGCATTAGTAGGAGGTGCCGAATATAGAGTTTATGCACTCCCAGCAGAAAGCCCAAATCATGCTGGCAGAACATTAGTTATAGATCCAGAAAACCTAACAGCCTCTCCTTATGGTTGGCATGATGTAGATGGAATTCCTGGGGCAGATTATACTATAACTCGCGGGAACAATGCACACGCTTATAATGACATCGCAAATACAAACAGTAGCCCAGGCAACGAACCTAATGGCGGTACTGCGTTATCTTTTGATTTTACTTCAAATTTAGCTTTAGCTCCAAGTACAAACATAGCAGCTGCACAAAATTTAGACTCTAACACAACGAACTTATTCTATATGACTAACATGATGCATGATATTTGGTATGCATATGGGTTTGATGAAGCAGCAGGTAACTTTCAACAAAACAACTATGGGAATGGTGGAATTGGTGGTGATTACGTTAAAGCTGAAGCCCAAGATGGTAGTGGTTCAAATAACGCAAACTTTAGCACCCCAACTGACGGAGGAAACGGAAGAATGCAAATGTATCTTTGGACAACTCCTAACCCAGATAAAGATGGCGATTTAGACAATGGAATTATTGCTCATGAATATGGCCATGGAATTTCAACAAGATTAGCCGGAGGACCAAACAACAGTAGTTGTCTTTCAGGGAACGAACAACAAGGTGAAGGTTGGTCTGATTGGTTTGCCTTAATGACCACCATCGAACCAGGGGATTTAGCTACTGATGGAAGAGGAATAGGAACTTATGCAAGAAATCAACCTACTACTGGCGCAGGAATTAGAACTTATAGATACTCAACAAATATGGCAATCAACCCTCATACTTATGACGACATTAAGACAGAGGCAGTTCCTCACGGAGTTGGATCAGTTTGGTGTGCTATGCTTTGGGACTTAACATGGGCTTATATAGACAAATATGGGTTTGACCCAGACTTATACAATGGAACTGGAGGTAATAATAAAGTGATGCAATTGGTTTTAGACGGGTTAAAACTACAACCTTGTGGATCTGGTTTTGTTGACTCAAGAAATGCTTTACTAGCAGCAGATATTGCCTCGACTGGAGGTGATAATCAATGTTTAATTTGGGAAGTTTTTGCAAGAAGAGGCCTTGGCGCTTCTGCTATCCAAGGAACTTCAGGTTCAAGATTAGACGGAACAGAAGCTTTTGATATGCCTTTAGCATATATAAACGCAGATGTTTCATTAAACTCATGTGGTTCTGATATTGTTTTATTAACACTATCCAACTTAAATACAAGTGCAATATCTCAATTTGATTACAATTATACTATTGATGGAGGTTTTTCAAATTCAGGTAGCTGGAACGGAACAATAAATTCATGTTCAGCAACAACTGGTGTCCCATTTACATATGGAACATTAACCAGAGGGACTCACGAAATTACAATAACAGGAACAAACCCAGTAACTGTACCTGTTTCATTTTTCGTAAATGTAAATGACTCAGGTATAGAAAATGTAATCAACACATTCACAAATGCTACTGACAATTTAATTGCTTATGATAGCGGAAGTGGGGCAACTTGGGAAAGAGGAGATGCTTATGCCCCAAGTTTTGGTAGAACACTTACGAGTACAGTTACTGGAGGCTCTAAAGTTTATGGAACGAATTTAGATGGAATCCATGGCGATGCTGCTAAATTTTATTTGATATCTCAATGTTATGATTTATCTTCTCTTGAAAACACTTTTGTAAAGTTTGATTTAGCTTTTGATATTGAACAAGATTGGGATTTATTATACTTAGAATATTCAACAGACGGAGGCAACATTTGGACAAACTTAGGAACTTCTTCAGATATAAATTGGTACAATAGTTCAAGATTACCAAACGGAACTGATTGTTTTAATTGTATTGGAGCACAATGGACAGGAGAAGCTACAGATGCGACAACACATACTGATGGTGGAACTGTAGGAACAATGCATAATTACAGCCATTCATTAAGTGCTTTTGACAGCACAGGATCAGCTGAAACAAATATTGTGTTTAGATTTACTTATCATGCTGATGATGCGTATGCTGAAGAAGGAGCTTTAATAGATAACTTTGTTATTGAAGGAACTATAAACCCTTTATCTATTGAAGATAATAGTTTTGAAAATTTAGTTTTCTACCCTAATCCAACTAATGACTTATTAAATATTAGTAGCGGAACGTCTCTACAAAACGCTAAAATATCTTTATATGATATAACTGGTAGAGTTTTATCTAATAGAGTTAACATCAACTTAATAAACAACAATTCAATTACTCTAAATGTCTCAAATTTAGCAAGTGGTAATTACTTCATTACTATAGAAAGCGATGACAACAAAAAATCTACTAAGCAATTTATTAAAAACTAAGAAAGAGTAAATACTTTAAAATAAAAAAAAACCACCTTTAAAATTTAATGGTGGTTTTTTTAAATCAGAGTGTATTAATATTTTAAAGTTAATTCTTTAAAACAAAAAGCCCATGATAAACTTCATGGGCTTTTTTATTCTATTAAAAGGTTATTTTTTAATTATTCTTTTTACAATATTTTGATTGTTTGAAGATATTTTAATGAAGTAAATACCTTGTGAAGCACTTGATAAGTCTAAACTAGTTTCTGAAACATTTAAATTTTCTTTTGTTAAAATTAATTTTCCAGAAATATCATAAACTTCAATTTGTGTAGGTTCAAAATTACCATAAGAAATGGTTACTAAACCATTAGAAGGATTTGGATAAACAGTAATATTATTTAATTCAAAACTTTCACTAGCTAAAACACCGCTAATAAGGAAATCATCAATGTTAACTCCTTTTTGGTTTTCTGCTTCATCAGAATGAAATACAATTCTAAAAATTACATTAGAAGGAGCCCCTAAAGAAGTTAATGGGTATGAATACGTTTTCAACGTTAAATCTGTTCCTGTCCATTGAGCTCCAGGGCAATTATAACAATCATTACCTGCTGTTGCTTGTGTTCTGTCGCTATTATACCAGTTTGTATCCATAGTACCTAAAACAGCCCAGTTTGCTCCAAAATCTGTTGAATACTCAACATAAACAATATCCCAATTTTGCTCTAAGTCAAACTTCATTGCAAAACTTATCTGCGGGTTTGAAACACTTGATAAATTATAACATTGTGAAACTAAATATGATTTCGTTAAATCAGGATAATTTGCAGTTGTTAAATTAGACGTATACACAGTGTTACCACCTGAGTTCATAGTTCCAGTAGTTCTTATTCCTCTTTCCCAAGCTGAGCCAGAAGCGCCTTCATTATAAGCAATTAATTCATCTGATGTATTTGTAAAGTTATTTACTACTCCAACTGTTCCCGCATCATTAATATAAAATGGAGTAAGTCCATTGTTATTATCTGGGTAAGCATCATTAGTAATTGTTGTAGTAACGTTCAAACTATGAACTCCTCTTGCTAAAACTAGTGCTGGTAAAGCAATTGTTGTAGTTGCACTAGAAGCTAAAGTTCCATTCCAAACATAATTATATGGAGTTCCATCTACAGTATAATTAACTGTTACAGAAGAAATTGAATTTGTACCATTATTTTTAACTTCAACTATAGGGGAAACATTACCACAATTAATATCTAAAGTAGGGTTTTGTATTTGAACTAATTTAACATCATTAGTTGGAACTTCAACAGGAATATCGGTTTGCCAAACACCTCTACCGTATGTTCCTGCAATTAATTTAGAATCTTCTAAGTTAATTTCAAGATCTGAAACAGAAACATTTGGTAAATTAGTATCAAAAGGCGCCCATGAAGACATAGAATCATCTCTATAATACACTCCTAAACTAGTTCCCACGTAAAGTGGATTCGTTGTGTTTCTACCTTGATGAACTATTATATTTTTACCAATACTTGGCATTCCTGTATTAAATGAAGTAAAAGAAGCTCCTCCATTAGTTGATTTATAAACTTGTCCTGAAGTACCAGAAGTAGTAATATAAACAATGTTGCTGTCAGTAGAATGTACTTCAATAGAAGTAATATTAGCAGGAGCAGAATAAGCTAAACTAAAGTTAACTCCATGATTTGTACTTTTATATAAACCTGTACCATTTGCAACATACATAATATCATCATTTGATGGATCGACATGTATTAACTCTAAGTTTCCACTTCCAATACTTCCTGTATTTTGCTGAACCCAAGCTCCTCCACTTAGTTTAAATAAATTTCCAAAACCAGAAAACAACTCTCCTTGAGAATTTGGCATTAATGGTGTTACCCAGTTACCACTTGCTCCACCAGGCGAACCAACAGAACCAGTAATTCCATTACCAGCAGTGTTACTTATATACATACTACTACCGTTTTGAATAAAACCGTAGTATAAATTTTGATTGGTTGGATCAATTGCAGCATCCATTCCGTCTGCTCCATAATAATTTTTCCAAGCTCCTCCACTATATGCATGACCACCATTATCTTGTAAACCACCTACAATATTACCAGAAGTTTGTTTTGCAACTGCAATTTTATAAAATTGACTTATTTGAGCAGTAGCTGTTAAATCAGTAAAGTTTGTTCCACCATTAATAGATCGATATACTCCACCGTCACTTCCACAAAAAAGTTTCCCATTATAAAAACGCAAAAAGTGAATATCTGCGTGTGTATATGAAGCTGCTGTAGGCGAACTCCAATTATTTATCTTACTTACAGATGTTCCCCCATTTGTAGATTTCCAAACATTTAAACACCCTGTATATATCTCATCCGCATTAGTATCTGAAACAGCAAATGCAAGATCATACCATGCTTGAGTAGATTCAAAAACATCATTTGTAGCTGAACTTTCAAATGATGATCTTTTTGTCCAAGTTGCTCCTTCATCAATAGATCTATAAATTCCTTGATAAGCATTACCTGTTGTAGCACTTAAGATGTACACATAATTATTATTAGCTGGTGTAACATCTAAAATTAACCTTCCTGAAGTAGTAGGTAAATTACTCGAGATATTCAAGAAAGAAGATGCAGTGTCAATAGAACGATAAAATCTATAAGTTGTAACACTTGAAATTGTTGTTCTTCCTGTTGCATATACCGTTGTAGGATCATTTGGCTTAAACCTAACTGAACCTTGAGCAAAGCTCCCTGTTTGTACAACAGACCATGTTGTACCACCGTTTGAAGTTTTATAAAGTCCAACACTTGTTGCACATAATAATATTTGATTATTTGTTGGATGCATTATAATATCACCCGCTCTTGTTGATGTATTTGTAAAAGTTAAACCTGTAGTATTCCAAGTAGCACCGCCGTCAGTAGATTTAAGAACACCTATTGAATAAGTATCTCCAGCATCTTTATCTCCAGTAGCAATATAAATAACATTTGAATCAGTATGATCTACAGCAATTCCAGAAACACCTATTTGAGGTAACTCATCTGACAATGGAACCCAATTTACTCCAGAGTCAATAGATTTCCAAATTCCTCCTGCTGGGGTTCCTATATATAAAGTAGTTGAAGTATTTGGATCTTCATAAACAAAATTAACCCTACCTTGTCCAGAAGACCAAGAACCAGTATTAGTATGTGTAAATGGACCAACTGGTTGCCAATTACTTGGCGGTAAAGAAATCGTACTTCTAGCTTGTCTTGCTTGTTGTTTTTGACTCCAAGCGTCCCACATTTCTTGCGGAGTAATTAAATGCCCTTGATCGTTAACTTTGTTACGCCAATGGTATTCCCAACGCATAAAAGGTTTGTAACCTGAGCCTTTAACATTTTTGTCGTGAGAAAGCCAATATTGATCAAACTCATTCTTTAATTCGTCAATTGACAATTCGTTTTGTCTTGAACTTTGCGAATTAACGCTCCAAGGGGCGAATTCATTAAATTGCGAATATCCTAAACAGGAAGTTAGCAAAATTAATAATACGTAAAATTTTTTCATGTTTTTAGTAGTTTTTAGTAGGTAAACATCACAAATATAGAAAGTTATTTACGATAAATATAGATTTTCTCTATTTTTGCAAAAAAAACGATGCTATTTAAAAAATATAAAATATTCATTCTCACATTTATATCTATATCAATAATTATTTTTATTGCCATTTATTCTTTATTAAAGCCTCAAAAAACACTTAAAATCTTTTCGCCTAGAGATGTAAATACTGAATTAGTTGACACAACCGTTCAACACATTGGATACAATCATACTATTGCCGATTTTGCATTTACCAATCAAAACGGAAAAATCATTACTCAAAAAGATTATGAAGGAAAGATTTATGTAGCTGATTTCTTTTTTACTACTTGCCCTACAATTTGTCCTAAAATGACAGATAATATGGTTTGGCTACAAGAACAAATTAAAAACAACCCAAAAGTAATGTTACTTTCTTATTCGGTAACTCCAGATATTGATAGTGTTCCTGTATTGAAAAAATATGCGTTGGAAAAAGGTGTTGACGACTCAAAATGGAACTTGGTCACCGGAAATAAAAAAGACATTTATTACATTGCCAGAAAATCATATTTAGCAGTAAAAACTGGAAAACCAGAAGATATGTATGATATGGTTCATACCGAAAACTTTATTTTAGTTGATCAAAAGAAGAGAATTAGAGGTTTTTATGACGGAACTAACCTAGAAGAAGTTAAAAAACTTTTAGAAGACATCAACTATCTTTCTCAATAGTAAAATTAATTTATGATAATTATCATTTTGATTTTCTAAATAATAGCTACATTTGTATTTTAATTCAATCTAAATAAGAGTGGCTGTTTTACTTTCAGATTTAAAAATTGGCGAAAAAGCAATAATTCTCGATGTAAATATTGAAGAAATTCCGTTGAAGTTACTTGAAATGGGTTGCTTACCTGGAAACAATATTCAATTATTGCAAATAGCTCCTTTTGGAGATCCATTATATTTTAACATCAATGATTCTCATGTAGCCATAAGAAAAGAAACTGCTGCAGAAGTCACAATTCGTTTAGAAATACAGATTTAATTTAATGCATAATACCACTATAAAAGTAGCTTTAATTGGAAATCCTAATGTGGGTAAAACTTCTGTTTTTAACCAATTAACAGGACTTAACCAACAAGTTGGAAACTATCCCGGAATAACTGTAGAAAAAAAAGAAGGAGTTTGTAAACTTTCTGCAAGTTCAAAGGCAAAAATCATTGACCTTCCAGGAACGTACAGTTTAAATGCGAATTCAATTGATGAAAATGTAGTTATTGAATTACTTCTAAACAAGAATGATATTGATTTTCCAGATGTAGCAGTTGTAGTTACTGAAGTTGAAAACCTAAAACGAAATTTACTATTATTTACCCAAATTAAAGATTTAGAAATTCCAACTATTCTCGTAATCAATATGAGTGATAGAATGACTTTAAAAGGAATTGAACTTGACATCCCCTATCTTGAAAAAGAATTAAAAACCAAAATAGCATTAGTAAGTTCAAGAAAAAAAATTGGAATTGACAACCTTAAAAACTTAATTTTAGATTATAAAAATCTATCTATAGAGCCATGCTTAAATGCTTCAAGCATTGACCCAGATTATTTTGATAAATTAAGAAAAGCATTTCCAAATCAATTACTTTATAAGCTTTGGCTAGTAATTACCCAAGATGTAAATTTCTTAAACTTAGAACGAAATGAAATTAAAAGTTCATTTACAAAATCACATGCCGATTTAAAACGCTTACAACAAAAAGAAACAATTAAAAGATACCAATTTATAAATGACACTTTAAAAATTGGTCAAACTATAGATAAATCAAAAGCTTCTGATTTTCAGAGTAAATTAGACAGAGTTTTAACACATAAAATCTATGGCTACTTAATTTTCTTTGGAATTTTAATGGTTATTTTTCAATCCTTATTTGATTGGAGTAGTATTCCAATGGATTTTATAGATGAAACATTTGCTAATTTAAGTTCGTTTGCCAAGACAAATTTACCAGCTGGAGAATTTACGAATTTAATAAGCGAAGGAATTATCCCTGGTATAGGTGGAATTGTAATTTTCATTCCTCAAATTGCCTTTTTATTCTTATTTATTTCCGTTTTAGAAGAAAGTGGTTATATGAGTCGTGTAGTATTCTTAATGGATAAAATTATGCAAAAATTTGGACTTTCAGGAAAAAGTATTGTACCTCTAATTTCAGGAACAGCTTGTGCAATTCCTGCCATTATGAGTGCAAGAAATATTGAAAACTGGAAAGAACGATTAATTACAATTTTAGTAACTCCGTTTACAACTTGTTCTGCACGTTTGCCTGTTTACGCCATTTTAATTTCATTAATTATTCCTGAAAAAAGAATATTTGGATTTTTAAGCTTACAAGGCTTAACTCTAATGTTTTTATACTTATTAGGTTTTGGGTCTGCAATTTTCTCTGCTTATTTATTAAACAAAGTGTTAAAACTTAAATGTAAAACGTATTTTGTTGTTGAAATGCCGAGTTATAAAATTCCTATGTTTAAAAATGTTGGAATTAATGTTTTAGAAAAAACAAAAGCTTTTGTTGCTGGTGCTGGAAAGATAATATTAGCAATATCTGTTGTATTATGGTTTTTAGGTTCTCATGGACCTAGTAAAGGTTTTGACAATGCAGAGGCAATAGTTTTAAAATCAAATAAAAACAAAACAATTAGTACAGAAGAATTAGAAAATGAAGTAAATGCTTATAAGCTTGAAAACTCATACATAGGTATTTTAGGAAAAACGATAGAACCTGCAATAAGACCTTTAGGATACGATTGGAAAATAGGAATTGCCGTTTTAAGTTCTTTTGCTGCAAGAGAAGTATTTGTAGGAACATTAGCAACAATTTATAGTGTAGGTAACCATAGCGAAGAAGAAACAACTATTAAAAATAAAATGGCCGCTGAAGTACATCCTGTAACTGGAGATAAAATTTTTAATTTTGCTACTGGAGTTTCTTTATTGTTATTTTATGCCTTTGCCATGCAATGCGTAAGTACTTTGGCAATCGTAAAAAAGGAAACTAATTCTTGGAAATGGCCCATAATTCAATTGGTATTCATGAGTGGGTTAGCCTATTTAGTTTCATTAATAGCTTATCAGGTTTTAAAATAAGAAATTATGCAAGAAATATTAGTTTACATTACATTAGCAATAGCTGTAGGTTTTTTAATTAAGAAGTTTTTTTGGAAAAAAAGACCAAAGAAATCAAAACCTTGTGGCGATGATTGTGCTTGTCATTAATTAATTTTCAAATTCAATTTTCAACAAATAATCTTCTAACTTAATTTCAACGCCTTGTTTTTTTTGAGGAAGAACCTCGATAGTTTTAATAGTTTTAGAAGAAGTATATCTTTCTAAAATCCACTTGTTTTCAGGGAAATTTTTAAAATTTATTGTTAGTGTTTCATCTTTATAGAAAACATTGTCTTTATATATCGAGAGTATAAGCTCAACTTCTCCTGCCCAAACACAGTTCATGCCTTCGGGACAACGAGAATCGGAAACAATTTCTTTTATTTTAAAAGAAAATTCTTCGCTTAATATATTCTTCTGTAAAGTTAAATGTGTGGTTGATTCGTCTTTTTTAGATGCGCAACCAAATAAAACTAC
>PKEA01000102.1 GCA_002862805.1 Flavobacteriaceae bacterium
GAAATCGTAAATTTCTGTAATGGTACCCACAGTAGAACGCGGACTTTTACTCGTTGTTTTTTGCTCAATGGCAATAACAGGAGAAAGTCCATCAATTTTATCAACATCTGGTCGTTCTAAACCGCCTAAAAACTGACGTGCATAAGCAGAAAAAGTTTCTATATAACGACGTTGACCTTCGGCATAGATAGTATCAAAAGCTAGAGAAGATTTCCCAGAACCAGATAAACCCGTAATAACAACTAGTTTTTCCCTTGGAATGGTAACATCTATATTTTTTAAATTATGAACGCGAGCGCCAATAATTTCTATTGTATCGTCTGTATTTAACATAGTTTTTTACAAAATGCAAAAATACAATTTAATGTGTAGATTTGCTAATGCACTGAAATAGAATATTCTGTTAATAAAATAAAACTATTATGCTTTCAATGCTGGTTCATAGCTTAGAATTGCTTGGCGTAACCAATCGGTAATTTCAATAGATTTTTTTATTGAAATATCAATTAGAACTTGAGTACTTTTTCCTTTAGCGTGAATAATTTCATTGTTATCTTTATCAATGCTAGTAACTAAATATTCAATATCAAAACTTTTAGAGCCTAATGCAGAAGTTCTTATTTTAATAGTTGGTTGAATAGCAGTAATTTGTAATTCTTTAAAATAATCACATTCTATATGTGCAATTACAAACATGTTTTTTGTCCAATCCCATTTTGGGCATGCGGTTGGCATATAATACCCACGACCTATTTGAAAATATTCAAAATAGTATACGTTGTTTACATGATTTAATGGGTCAAGGTCATTCCAACGAATGTTTAACGGCATTGAAAATTTAAAATCGGATGTGTTAATTGATTGCATATTTATTTTTTTATTCGATTATCATTTCCTTTAATTTTTCACGGTATTTTTCTAAAACAAATTGTTTAGAAATGATTCCTATTAGTTTTCCTTTTTGAAGCACAGGAAGATGAGGTAAACCGCTTTTTTCGAACTTAATCATTACTGTTTCCATGGTTTCATCATAAAAAACAATTTCTTTAGGTTGTTCCATTATTTCAGCAATAGTAGTATATTTTATCTTGAATGGAGTAAAAATATAATTACGAATATTATCCAAATAAAGAATTCCTTCTAATTCATTTTTATCATTTAGTACAGGGAAAACTCCTTCGTCTGATGTTTTAATTACTTCCACTAATTCTTCTAAATTATTTGAATTAGAAACAGACTTATAGTCTCTTTGTACCAACTTAGAAAGCTCTAAAGTGGTTAAGATATTTTTATCTTTATTGTTGGTAAAAACTTCTCCTTTATCGGCTAAATGCTTAATGTCAAATGAATACGGTTCAAAACGTTTTGATAGCGCATAACTTACAGAGGAAACAATCATTAACGGAACCATTAATTCATAACCACTTGTAATTTCTGCAATAAGAAAAATTGCGGTTAAAGGTGCATGAAACAATCCACTTAAAATCCCTGCCATTCCTACTAAAGTAAAATTAGTTACAGGAAGTTTTGAAAGTCCAGTTAGGTTTACAAAGTAAGCTAAAACAAAGCCTAAATAAGAGCCTACAAATAGAGAAGGAGCGAAATTTCCTCCGTTTCCACCAGAACCTATGGTTAGTCCGGTTGCAAAAACTTTGGCAAGCATTGTAATTCCTACAAACAATAAAAGAACCCATTTAGAGTCTTTAAAATTTGCAAGAAGTGTATTTTCTAATATTTTTTCAGGATGATTATTGGCTATAGTTTTTATACTAAGATATCCTTCACCAAATAATGTTGGGAAAAGAAATATTAAAACGGCTAGTAAACTGGCTCCAAATAAAGCTTTTCGGTAAGTTCCTAATTTATTATTACTAAAAAAATGTTCTAATTTTCTAAATATTCTTGCGTAATAAATGGATACTAATCCTGAAAGTAGCCCTAAAACAATATAAAAATGGATATTATGATAATCGAATTCTTTTACATTTTTAAACGAAAGTAATATATCTTCATTTAATAAAATAGTTGAAATTAAAGCGCCAGTTGCGGCACTAATCATGATAGGAATGAAGGCGGTTATACTTATTTCGGCCAAAACAACTTCAATGGCGAATAAAACCCCTGCTATAGGCGCATTAAAGGCAGCGGCAATTCCAGATGAAACTCCACAAGCTAATAAAAGACTTCTGTCTTTATAATTTAAGCGGTAATTTTGAGCATAATTACTTCCAAATGCAGCACCAGTTATAGTAATTGGAGATTCTAAACCTGCACTTCCACCAAGTCCAACCGTAAGCGAACTAGTTAAAATTTGAGAATACATTTGCTTTTTAGGAAGAATTCCTCCGTTTTTAGCAACAGCATACATAATGTGAGAAGTTCCTTTTTGAATGCTTCCGTCTAAAAATTTTGCTACTACAAAAACGGTTAAAACAATTCCAATAACAGGTAATAAACTATTACTATAGGGTAAATGTAAATAACCATCTAAATATTGTGCAGATGTATAAACCCAATGGGCAAATGTTTTTAAGAAAATTACAGCTAAAGCAGAAGAAATTCCAACCAAAATGCAAGACAAATAAATAAATTGCCTTGGTGTTAGCATGGTTTTTAATACAAAAATAAATCGCTCTAAACGTTTAAAAAATTTTGTTATAAATCGAAAAAAAGTGCTCCCTTTTTTTTCTGCCATTTTGGAATAAAATTTGATTTTTGCGAAGTTACTTTTTAATTAAAAGTTATACTAATGATTCGTATTAAAATCTTCAACCATTTCAATTAAATCTACAAAAAATAAAGTAAACTCTTCTTCAAATTCAGTGTAAAATTCTTGTAATTCTTGCACAGCATTGTGCATATGTGCTCTGTGTTTGGTTCTATAATCCATTTGAAAAAGAATTCGTTCAATTCCTGCAATAGAAGCATAACTTACGAGCCAATTACTTTCAATCATGAAAGGCATTAGTTTTTTTGTTTTCGGACTTAAAATTTCATAGTTATCTTTAAGTGATTGATAAAAGCGCTCTACATAATCTTCTAAATATTCATTAGAATAAGTATTCCAATTCTTAGCCAAAAAATGATCGTACAAGATATCGATAATCACTCCTGAATAATGCCCATATCGTTCATGGAGTCGGTGTTTGCTTTTTCGCCAAATAGGGTGAGCATCAGTATAAGTGTCTATAGCTCTATGTAAAATTATTCCTTTTTGAATTTCTTCAGGATACTCTAAATAATCATTTCCACGAATACCATCAGCCATAAAATTTCCAATCTTAATTAAATCGTTATTACCAGAAAGAAAAATATGGGCGAGGAAGTTCATTATTTTTTTGGTTACAAATTTACAAGTGTCTTAGTTTTTGTAAATATAGGGCAATTGTTTGTGAATTAAAATTTCGAAACTCTATTAGATTAATTATATTTGTTTCAAGTTTTAAGCATTTGACTCTGAAACTTTGTAACTCAATAACTTTGAAACTAAAAAAATGACATTAATAAAATCAATATCAGGAATTCGTGGAACTATAGGTGGAAAAGTAGGGGATAACCTTACGCCAGTGGATGCAGTTAAATTTGCTTCGGCTTATGGAACGTTCTTGAAACAAAATTCTAACAAAGAAAAACTAACAGTTGTAATTGGTCGTGATGCTCGTATTTCGGGACCAATGATTCATAATTTAGTTCAAAATACATTAGTTGGTTTAGGAATAAATGTAATCGATTTAGGTTTGTCAACTACACCAACGGTTGAAATTGCGGTTCCATTAGAAAAAGCTGATGGTGGAATTATTCTTACCGCTTCGCACAATCCAAAACAATGGAATGCGTTAAAGTTATTGAATGCCAAAGGTGAATTTTTAAATGGAGACGATGGTGCTAAGATTTTAGAAATTGCCGAAGCAGAAGCGTTTGACTTTTCAGATGTTGATTCTTTAGGTGAAGTTACCGAAAACAATGCGTACATGGATATTCATATCGATGAGGTTTTAAATTTACCCTTGGTTGATGCTGATACGGTTGCAAAACGTAAGTTTAAAGTAGTTGTGGATGGTGTAAATTCTTCGGGAGGAATTATTATTCCAAAGTTATTGGAACAAATGGGCGTTGAGGTTGTAGAATTGTATTGTACGCCAAACGGACATTTTCCGCACAATCCAGAGCCTTTAAAAGAACATTTAGGCGATATTTGTAAGTTGGTTGTAGAAGAAAAAGCCGATTTTGGAATTGTTGTTGATCCAGATGTGGATAGATTGGCTTTTATTTCTAACGATGGCGAAATGTTTGGCGAAGAATATACGTTGGTGGCTTGTGCCGATTATGTATTGAGTAAAACGCCCGGGAATACGGTTTCTAACATGTCTTCTTCTCGTGCTTTACGCGATATTACTGAAAAACACGGTGGTAAATACCAAGCCAGCGCTGTAGGTGAAGTAAATGTGGTTACCTTAATGAAAGAAACCAATGCAATTATTGGAGGCGAAGGAAACGGCGGAATTATTTATCCAGAAAGTCATTACGGAAGAGATAGTTTAGTGGGAGTTGCTTTGTTTTTAACGCATTTGGCTAGTTTAGACATAACAGTTGCCCAATTAAGAGCAAGTTACCCGCAATATTTCATGAGTAAAAATAAAATTGAATTAACGCCTCAAATTGATGTGGATGCTATTTTAAAAGTTATGACGGAGAAATACGGAAACGAAGATATTACTACTATTGACGGTGTGAAAATTGATTTCCCAACAGAATGGGTGCATTTACGCAAATCCAATACTGAACCAATTATTCGTATTTATACAGAAGCACCAACTCAAAATGAAGCAGATATTTTAGCGGAACGTTTTGTGAATGAGATTAAGGCTATTGCAGGTATATAATGAATAAGTATTTTTTAATTTTAGTTATAACGATTTTTTTTACTGGTTGTGCTTCAAAAAAAAGTGAAGCAATACCATCTACTTTAGATCCAATTTACATACAAAGAGCAACAGATTTTGCTAAGACTCAGTTTGAAAGTTGTATGACAGGCAAATATGTGCCAATAACTAAAGATATTGCGACTCCTTGGTTAGTGAGGGAATGGAATGAAGAAGAAGAACGAAAAACGTGTGAGGAAATCAATGAGAGGTTTGGTAATTTAACGGAACTTAAAATAGCTAAAACGCAATATTACAAAGAAAGTTATATTTATAGGTTTAAGGCAAAGTATTCTAAATTGAATGAATATTCCGAAATAAGAGTTTATACTACTTTAGATCATAAATTTTCGGCATATATTATTAAAGAAGTTTGGTTGGATAAATACACAAAATTTAATCCAAAAAAATAAATAACAAGTTGTTTTTAATATAAATTTTAAAAGTAAACAATTGAAATCAATTTATAAAATAGTCTTTTTGTTTTTTATTTCTATTCAATTATATGCTCAAAATAATATAAGAGAAATTAGATTTGAAATAATTGATCAATTTGGTCCAATTGGAGGAGTTACTATTAGAACAAATAAATCATCATCAGTTCATACAGATTTCAATGGAAATGCAATAATAAATATTGATAATTCAAATAAGACTATCGAGTTGTCTTATATGGGAAAACCAACTTTTGTCAAAATAATAAAAGACTGTAATTTTATTAAAGTAGATATAACTAAAGGAAAGTCTATTTACTATAAAAATGATGAAATGATTTGTAGAAAGAGATTGATTTTTAAGTAAGACTTGACTACGAACTACAACTCAACATCGAGCAACCAATTTTTACTCTAGCCCAATCGGGTCTTTTGGCAAACCATTTTTCCATTTTGGGTTGTTCGTCATAAGGTTTTTGCAATAAAGTATATAATTCGTCAATTAAAGTATAATCTTCTTTGTCTGCTGCATCAATAGCCAATTGCGCCATATAATTGCGTAAAACATACTTTGGGTTCACCAAATTCATTTTTACTTTTCGTTGTTCATCTGAAATTTCTTCTTCTTGCAAACGATTTAAATATTGGGTAAACCAATACAACCAGGTTTCTTCTACACGTTCTTTTACTTCTTCAATTTTATAAAAAGCAGTATTTATTTTTTCTAAAGCTTGCTCAGGTAAATCTGTTTTTGAAATCGTACTTAAATTTCGGTAGAAAATAGTCATATCGGTTTCTGTTTCTTGTAAAACAGCCAGTAATTGATCAATTATAGATGCGTCGTTTTCTTTTAGGTTTTCAAAGCCTAATTTAGTGCTCATCATTTTATAAAAATTGTCTTGAAATTCATTAGAATACGCTTCCAAAATGATTTCCAACGTTTTTACATCTTCAATCAACGGATACAATGCATTGGCCAATTGTAGTAAATTCCAAAGCGCAATATTGGGTTGGTTCCCAAAACGATAACGACGATTTTCTGCATCGGTAGTATTAGGAGTCCAATTTGGGTTATAATCTTCCAGCCAACCGTAAGGTCCGTAATCAATTGTTATTCCATGAACCGACATGTTATCGGTATTCATAACGCCATGCACAAAACCAACACGTTGCCAATGCAGAATCATTTCTTTGGTAGTGTTGGTAATGGTTTTAAAAAATGCAATGTATTTTTCTTTTCCTTCTGCTTTAATTTCTGGAAAATGATGTTTTATGGTATAATCGGCTAAAATTTGAAGGTTTTTCACATCATTTTTAGCTGCAAACAATTCAAAGTTCCCAAAACGAATAAAACTTGGAGCCATTCTACACACTACAGCTCCTTTTTCATAAGCAGCATTTCCATTATACAAAACATCACGTAATACTTCATCGCCAGTTAAAGCTAAAGAAAGCGATCGAGTAGTGGGTACGCCTAAATAAAACATGGCTTCACTACATAAATGTTCTCTAATCGAAGAACGAAGAACCGCTAATCCATCGCCACGACGAGAATAAGGTGTTTTCCCAGCACCTTTTAATTGCAACATCCACTGTTTTGAATTGTACATTACTTCAAAAAGTGCAATGGCTCTCCCATCGCCTAATTGTCCCGCCCAATTTCCAAATTGATGTCCGGCGTAAGCCATAGCAAACGGTTTTGTTTCAGGATAAATTTCATTTCCAGTAAAAATATTCAAAAAATCTTCTGATTGAATGTCTTTTTCGGTTAACCCAATTTCATCAGCCACTTCTTTAACGACATGAAGTAGTTGAGGTGCTTTTGTTTTGGTAGGATTTACAAATGAAAAACAAGCATTGTCTACTTGGCGAATTGAATTCTCTAAATTTTCATCGGCAGGTAATTCATTTATAAATGTATTTTGGATGTTTAATTTCATGATGTACTTGTATTTTTCAAAGTTACGAATTTAAATAGGCATCTAAAATTTCAGATTATCAAAATTTCTTATCTTTGGTACCAAATATTTTTTCCAAATGATTACAACTACAGAAAAAACGCAATTAGAACTTTATTTTGATGAATTTAGAAAGCATATAATTGGTGTTGACCAAGATTTTGAAACTCCTTTCGGAACTCAAAAAATGGTATATACAGATTGGACTGCTAGCGGAAGATTATATCGACCAATTGAGGAAAAAATAATGAATGAATTTGGTCCTTTTGTTGCCAATACACATACGGAAACTACGGTTTCTGGTACGGCAATGACCATGGCATATCATGAAGCGAGACATATTATTAAGCATCATATTAATGCCAATGATAATGATGTTTTAATTACCGATGGAACCGGAATGACTGGAGTGGTCAATAAATTCCAACGTATTTTAGGTTTAAGAATTTCAGAAACATTAAAAGAATATACTACTATCCCAGAAGCTATAAAACCAATTGTGTTTATTTCACACATGGAACACCATTCTAATCAAACCTCTTGGTTGGAAACAATTGCCGATGTAGTTGTGGTTCCTTCAAATGAAGAAGGTTTGTTTTGTTTAGATAAATTTGCAATTGAGGTAGAAAAATATAAAGATAGAAGTTTTAAAATTGCTTCTATTACGGGTTGTTCCAACGTAACCGGAATTAAAACACCTTATCATGAAGTAGCTAAAATAATGCACCAAAATAATGGGGTTTGTTTTGTAGATTTTGCTTGTTCTGGTCCTTATGTAGAAATTGATATGCACCCAAAAGACCCAGAAAGTTATTTGGATGCCATTTTCTTTTCACCGCATAAATTTTTAGGAGGTCCTGGAACTTCTGGAGTTTTGGTATTCAATAAAAATTTATATAAAAATAATGTTCCCGATTGTCCTGGTGGCGGAACCGTAAGTTGGACTAATCCTTGGGGTGAACATAAATATATAGATAATATTGAAGATAGAGAAGATGGTGGAACGCCAGGATTTCTACAAGTTATAAAAATTGCATTGGCCATTCAGTTGAAGGAGAAAATGGGTATTCAAAATATTTTGGATAGAGAACATGAGTTGATTGATTATATATTTTCTGAATTAGGAAGTGTTGAAAATATTAATATTTTGGCTCCACAACATCAAGACAGATTAGGAGTGATTTCATTTTATATAACAGATTTGCACTTTAATTTAGGAGTAAAAATTCTAAATGATAAATTCGGAATTCAAACTCGTGGAGGTTGTAGTTGTGCTGGAACTTATGGGCATTATCTTTTACACGTAGACCAAGAAATGTCTAACGATTTGGTATGCCAAATAACCTCTGGTGATTTAATGAAAAAACCAGGTTGGATTAGAATGTCTATTCATCCTACAACAACAACTGAAGAGATAACTTATGTTTGTAATAGTATCAAAGAATTAGCTGCTAATCATTTAGAGTTAGCTAAAGAATATGTTTACAATCCAAAATCGAATGAATTTAACCACCAAAAGGCACAATTTAAAGAAAAAGATATGGTAGCTAATTGGTTTTCAATATAAAGCAAAAAAGGTTCTGAAATTCAGAACCTTTTTTTATATTTTATACTTGTTTTTTATGTTTCCAACGTTTGTGCGTCCATAAATAATATTCAGGAGCTTCAAGAATTTGTTGTTCTACTTTTTTCATGAACATTTCAGAAATTTCAAAATTGGGTACTTCTTTTGGGTTATCAACTAAATGTTCAAAAGTTGCTTCATAATAACCTCTTTTTACCTTCTTAGTTTTAAGAAAAATAACATTCATGTCTAATCGTTTCGCTAATAACTCAGCACCCACATGAATAGGAGTTTCAATTCCCATAAAAGTTGCCCAGTGTGTTCCTTTATGGGATTTTGGAGATTGATCACTTGCAAAACCGTAAACGCCAAGTTCACCTGTTTTCTTACAATTTTCAATAGTTGAGACTGTTTCTTTTGTTGTAATTAGTACTGCTTTAAACCTTGAACGAATAGTGTGAACGAGTTTGTCAAAATGTTTATTAGCTATTTTTTTATAAATTCCATAACCTGTGAAATTAATATGATAATTCATAGAAACCGCCCATTCATAACTTGCGTAATGTGCACAAAGTAATGCTATACTTTTGTTTTGCTTTTCCATTTCTAAATACAAATCTAAATTTGTAAAGGTGTATCTTTTTTGAATTTCTTCTTTAGAAATAGACATTGTTTTTATCATTTCTAAAAACATATCACACATGTGGCTGTAAAATTTTTTCTCTATGACTATTCTTTCTTTATCAGAGAGATGAGGTAAAGCAAGGCTTAAGTTTTCTCTAACTACTTTTTTTCTATAGCCAATTATATAATATACTAAAAGATAAACTCCATCTGAAAACATATACAGTAGTGGAAATGGTAGAATAGAAATTAACCAAAGAATAGGGTAGATTAAAATATAAAATAGTAATTGCATGAATTATTTTTTTACAAATATAGTTTAAGATTTATAAAGGATAATAGGTAAAGTATTTTTAAATTTACAATATTAAAATTAATTAAATGGATATTTTTTTACTATTGCTTATAGGTATTAATGCTGTTGTAAGTTTTAAAGGCTTTAATGATGCAGAATTCTTTAGAAAATATGAATTTCACGTGGGAAGTATTCGTTCAGGAGAACAAATAAGAATGCTTACTTCAGGATTTTTACATGGCGATTTAATGCATCTTGCATTTAACATGTTAACCTTGTACTTTTTTGCTCCAATTGTTATAGATACTTTTGGAAACTTAAACTTTTTATATGTTTATTTTATAAGTCTTGTTGCAGGAAGTTTACTTACTATGTATTTTCATAAAAATGAGTATTATTATAGAGCAGTGGGAGCTTCAGGAGCTGTTACAGGAATTATTTACAGTTCTATTTTATTGTATCCAGAGATGACATTAGGTTTGTTTTTTATAATTCCTATCCCTGGTTATTTATTTGGTATTGGTTATTTATTGTATTCAATTTATGGAATGAAAGCAAAGAATGATAATATTGGACATACAGCACATTTTGGAGGCGCAATAGGGGGTTATCTTTTTACTTTAATAAAAGAACCTAGTTTAATTGAAACCAATACTAAAATGGTTGTTTTATTAACTATTCCAATTATTATTTTATTCTATTTACATAAAACGAATAAGTTAAATTAGATATATAAAAAAAACCACTCATTTTGAGTGGTTTTTTTGTGGGGAGAGCAGGATTCGAACCTGCGAAGATGTAATCAGCGGATTTACAGTCCGCCCTCGTTGGCCGCTTGAGTATCTCCCCAGCGTTACAGTACTTAACTGTTTTCAACGGGGCAAATATAGAATTGTTTTTTATTAGTTACAAACAAAATTTGCACAATTTTTATACTTTTTTTTAAGTAATTGATAATGAAAAGCATAAAAAAATCTCCCGAAGGAGATTTTTAATGTCTTATTTTAAATAGTATATTAATTAGCTAATAATTCTTCTACTTTAGCTTTTAATTCATCACCTCTTAAATCTTTTGCAACAATAGTTCCATTAGCATCTAATATAAAAGTTGCAGGAATTGACTTTACGTTGTAAATCTCTGCAATTGGTTCTTCCCAAAATTTAAGGTTTGATATATGATTCCATGTTAAACCATCTTTTGCAATTGCTTCTTTCCATTTTGCAGCATCTTTGTCTAAAGAAACTCCTATAATATTTAATCCTTTTTCATGATATTGATTGTAAAGAGCTACAACATTAGGATTTTCAGCTCTACAAGGACCACACCACGAAGCCCAAAAATCAATAATTGTTACTTTTCCTAATGATTCTTTTAATGAAATTTCTTTTCCATCAGGATTTTTTGCAGAAAAGTCTGGAGCTTTTTTACCTATACCTACTTTAGTAAGGTTTTTTAAAACTTTTAATATTTTTTGACCTTCTTTTGTTTCTAAAACTGATTTATCTAATTTATTAAAATGTTCAGATATTTCTTCAACTGGTAGATATGCTATATTTAATAAGTTTTTAAATAATAATACTGAAATAAACGAGTCTTTGTTGTTTTTAGCAAAATTTAGAGAAGAAGTGTTCATTTCATTTTGAAATTCTCTTAATTGAGCTTGAAGACTATTTACTGTTGCAGTATCTTGAGCTTGCATAGCTTGCATGTATTTCTCTTGATTTTCTGTTTGAAATTTGATAACTTTTTTAGTTATAGACTTATTAAGGTCATTAAAAGTTTGAAATGAGTCGTTATTTTTAGAGCCACCTACTTTTGAGTTTTGAGTACTGTCTTTTACAAAAGTAATTTCAATATTACCATTTTCTAATATAAAAGGCATAGAACCATTTCCTTCAAATTTTAAAAATCCAAGTTCTATTCCATTAAGTAGTTTTCCTTCAAATTTAAATTTCCCATCAGTAATTACAGTAGTATCTAAAGAAACAATTTGTCCTTTTTCATCTTGTGTTTCTATAAAAACTTTTTTTCCGTTTTCAATTCCTTCAGCAGAACCAGATATTTCATATCCATCTTTTTTGCAAGAAACTAATGTTGCAATTGTAAAAAGTAAAAGTGCTATTTTTTTCATTTTTATGTTTATTTTTCGCAAATGTATTTATTTTTTCTTTTTATATCCTATAAAAAATATTAATCTTTTCATAAAAAAAATCAGGTTATTAACCTGATTTTTTTATATTTCTGATTTTTTTATTTTAAGGTTGAAGGACAAACAAATTTTGTCAAAGGTACGCTTGTTTCTCTAATACCAGCCATTCCTTTTTCTACATTTATCATGTTGTGATAACCTCTAGATTTCATTATTGAAGCCCAAATTACAGAACGATATCCTCCGGCACAATGAACATAAAAAGTATCTTCTTTTGGTACTTCAGCTAAATGTTCGTTTAAGTAATCTAACGGAATGTTAATACCTTTTTCTACTCTTTCTGCTTCAAATTCACTTGGTTTTCTTGCATCAATAACAATTGCATCATTATAGTGTTTGGCAAATTCATCAGGTGAAACAGATTGTAAATTATCTGTTTCAAAACCTGCATTTTTCCAAGCTTCAATTCCGCCTTTTAAATACCCTAAAGTATTGTCAAATCCAACACGCGATAAACGAGTAATGGTTTCCTCTTCTTTTCCTTCTGGTGTTATTAATAGAATTGGTTGTTTTACATCTTTAATTAAGGCACCAACCCATGGTGCAAAACCACCATGTAAACCTATGAAAATTGATCCAGGAACATGTTCTTTTACAAATTCATTTTCATTTCTTACATCAAGTACTAGTGCTTCTGTTTGATTTGCAACAGTTTCAAACTCTTTTGGACTTAATGGCTTATTGCCTTTTTCCATTATATTGTCTAAACTATCATAGCCCTTTATGTTCATCATTACATTTTGAGGAAAATAAGCTGGAGGTGGAGTTAATCCGTCTAGAAGTTCTGCTTTAAATTCTTCTTTAGTCATATCAGCACGTAGTGCATAATTTGTTTTCTTTTGATTACCTAAAGTATCAGTGGTTTCTTTACTCATATTTTTACCACAAGCACTACCTGCGCCATGATTTGGGTAAACAATTAAATCATCTGAAAGTGGCATAATTTTGTTTCTTAATGAATCAAATAAATACCCTGCTAATTTATCTTGTGTTAAGTCTTCAACTAGTTTTTGAGCTAAATCTGGTCGTCCTACATCGCCAATAAACAATGTGTCTCCCGTAATTATTCCGTGTTGTTTACCATTTTCATCAGTTAATAAGTAACAAGTACTTTCTAATGTGTGTCCTGGGGTATGAATAGCTTTAATTGTATAATTTCCAAGTTTAAACTCTTGATTATCTTCTGCAACTATACATTCAAAATTCGGATTTGCTGTAGGCCCAAATACAATTTGAGCTCCTGTTTTTTTAGCTAAATCTAAATGACCAGAAACAAAGTCAGCATGAAAATGAGTTTCAAAAATATATTTTATTTTTGCATTATCTTTATTTGCCCTATCTATATAAGGTTGAACTTCTCTTAATGGGTCAAAAATGGCTACCTCTCCATTGTTTTCGATATAATATGCTGCGTGAGCAATACATCCTGTGTATATTTGTTCTATTTTCATTTTTTATAGTATTTTATTTATGAGTGTAAATTTACAAAATTTGGTTGGGTTTGTTGTAACTAAAGTTACATTATAACATTTCTTTAAACAAGATAAAACAAGCCATTGCTAGTACAAAATAAGCAAATCCTTTTTTTAATTGTGTTTCATTAATAAATTTATTAAGATAACTTCCTATGAAAATTCCTATTACTGAAATTGCAGTAAAACTTAATAAAAAGATCCAATTGATGGTTAAGTTTTCAACATCTCCTAAGAAACCAATTAAAGAGTTCATCGCAATGATAAATAATGAAGTTCCAACTGCTTTTTTCATAGGTAATTTTGCGAATAACACTAATGATGGAATTATTAGAAATCCGCCGCCCGCACCTACAAGTCCAATTATAATTCCAATAAAAAAGGTTTGAATAATTAAATTTAATTTTGAGGTTTCTTTATCACTCTTTATTTCTTTTTTCTTTTTCAACATTGAAAAAGCCGCTAAGAACATTATTAATGCAAAAAATAACATCAAGAAAGTACCTTTAGTTAAGGTAAAAGAATTGACAGTAATTATTTCATTTGGAATAACGGGAACTAAAAAACGTCTTGTTAAATAAACACCTACGAAAGATGGAATAGCAAATAAAAAGCCTTTTTGAAAATCAACTAATCCTTTTCTATAATTATCAAAAGCTCCAAAAACAGATGTTGTTCCAACAATAAATAATGAATATGCAGTTGCTATTACAGGGTTTACAGCTAATATATATACTAATATTGGCACTGTTAACATAGAACCACCGCCACCAGTAAGACCAAGTACTAAACCGATTAAAAGCGCTCCTATATATCCAAATAATTCCATTAAAATTCTAGTATTTCTATTTTATTTCTGTGTAATTTAATTTTACCTTGTAATTCTAGTGCTTTTAATAATCTTGATATCACTACTCTTGATGTATGCATTTCATATGCGATTTGTTGATGCGTATTGTTTATTTCAGTATTTCCTAAAACTTTAGCTTTATCTGTTAAGTATTTGTATAAACGCTCATCTAAATTCATAAATGCTAAAGTATCAATTGCTTCAAGCATTTCTTTTAATCGAATATTATAACTGTCAAAAACAAAGTTTCTCCAAGTCTTGTACTTTGTCAGCCATTCTTCCATTTTTTCAACAGGAATCATTAACAAAGAACCATTTGTTTCGGCAATTGCTCTAATTTTACTTTTAGATTGCCCCATACAACAAGTTAATGTCATTGCACATGTATCTCCTCTTTCAAGAAAATATAAAAGTAATTCATCTCCATTTTCGTCTTCACGAAGAATTTTAATTGCTCCTTCTAAAAGTAATGGCATCGATTTTATATAATCGCCAATTTCAATTAAGTAATCATCTGCTTTAAATTCTCTAAAACTTGCAACTGATGCAATTTCATCAATTAATTGTTCTTCAAATATATATCCGTATGCTTGTTTTAATATTTCTTTCATTGTACTTTTTTAGTAAAGATACTCTAAATATAATTTTTAAAAAATTACATTTTTCCCTTTAACATTTTGTTCCAATATAAATAAGGTAAACCATACTTTTTAAGTATCCACATGCTCCATTTTTCTTGAGTAGTATCTACAAATTTTGATAAAAATGGGTCAGAATCTCTAACATTATCATATTTAAACTCAGCTAATACCATTTTACCATATCCTGTTACTAACGGACAAGAAGAATAACCTTCATAAATAGTATGACCTAATTTATTTTCTTTAATCATTGCAAGAATATTTTCAACAACAACTGGAGCTTGTTTACGAATTGCTGCACCAGTTTTTGCTGTTGGTAAAGCCGCAACATCACCAAGTCCAAATATATTTCTATAACTTAAATGTTGTAATGTAGTAATATCTACATCTAACCATTTTTGTGCATTGGCTAAAGTAGAATTTCTAATAAAATCAGGAGCCATTTGTGGCGGAGCTAAATGCAAGATATCAAAAGGCATAACAATTTCACTTTCGCCATGAAACTCTTCATTTAAAACATTTCCTTCGTTAATTACACATTGATTTTCTTCTGGAGCAACACTTTTAAAATACACTAGTTTCTTTTCGCCATCAATTTTAACAGGAGCATAATGTGGTTTAAAATGAATTCCATATTTAAAAATAACTTGCATTAGTGTTTTCGCAAATTCTTTAACTCCAAAAATTACCGAGCCCGGTGTAGCAAAAACAACTTCAGCCTCTATTTTATTTTTTCTAAAATAATCTGCAGCTAAATACGCAATTTTTTGAGGTGCACCACCACATTTAATTGGTGTAGTTGGTTGAGTGAAAACCGCATTACCTCCTTTAAAGTTTTTAATTAATTCCCAAGTATAGTTAGGATCAGTATAATTACTACATACTCCATTTTTACCTAAGTTTTCTCTTAATCCTTCAATTCCGTTTAAATCATAAACTAAACCTGGTGATAAAACTAAATAATCATAAGCAATAGAACCTTCTTTTTCAGTAGTTAAACTATTGTTTTCTGGTTCAAGTGTAATAACTTTATCCTTAATCCAAGTAACGCCTTTTGGAATTACTGATGAAGTTGGGCGTTTTGTTTTTTCAAAATTAAAAGCTCCGCCTCCTACAAGTGTCCAAGCAGGTTGATAAACGTGTACTTCAGAAGGATCAATAATAGCTATATTTAAACTTTTATCTTTACGTAATAATTGTGCAGCAGTCATAATACCACCCGTTCCAGCACCAACAATTACAATTTGGAATTTGTTAGACATAATTTTAGAAATTGATTAGTTATGTAAATTTAAGAATCAATTTAATAAAAACTGTAACAATTGTTACAAAACAGAAGAGTGCTCATATTGAACACTCTTCATTAAATTTACCATTATAAATTTAATGGTTTAACATCTCCATTTGCTGTTATGATATAATACCTGTTGTTTCTAATAATAGTGTTTTTAGGTAATTGGTCTTCTTTCAGCTTTATCTTAATAGTTAAATCGTAAAAAATTTGAATAGTAGGTTCTGTTATGTCTGCGTTTACTACAAAAGTGTGTGTTTTTGCAAGAGCAGCATCATAAAATTGCGTATTGTTTTTTCTTACATTATTTACAGTACTTTCGGGCTCGAAATTAATACTAGCTTGACTAAAAGCAGAATAACTTCTGTAGCTTTCCATTGGATAAACTGTATTATAGCCTTCTGTTAAGGATTTTTCTTTTTTAAATAAATCGGTATTCATAATCGCAGAATAATTGGTTAGCATTTGTTTGTATTCTTCTGCCGCTTTTACTTGTAAAATATCTCTAATATGATCTAAGTTACTCGTTACATAATCTACTTTGGCTAAATCATAAATTTCTTGTTTGGCACAAATATTCATAATGGTATTTAAATCATTGGTTTTTTTAAACTTGATGATTAAGTTTTTTTTCAATTCAAATCCAGATGGCTTTTCATTATAAGTTTTTGGATTGAATATTTTTTTCTGAATTTCATAATCATAAAGTGGAACAAAAGAAATCATATCAATAATAACCTCAATTTCAGGATTGAAAGCTGTTATTGACTTTACAACACTTTCTAATCGTTCATCCATAAGTTTGGTTGTTTCTTCTGCGGTTTTACCTATTTGTAAAACACTAAAAACAGCGCGTTGAGAAGTAGCTTTTTCATTATAAATTCCTTTAATACTAATGTACATTTCATTTTCGTTTCCTGTAGTGGTTTGAATGGTGTTTACCTGATTGTTTTGGTACTGATTTTGGTAATTGTAATTGCCGCTTGATAGTGTTTTAGCTGATTCTGAATTAGCATTTCCTGAATGCTGTGCAACCAAAGAAGTTGTAGTAAGAACAACTAATAGCGAAAGTAATTTTTTTGCGTTTTTCATGATAAATAAAATTTATTTTAATAATTGATTATAAAGAAGTGTCTATTTTATAAGTAATGGTAATGGATAACTCATATTGAATTCCGATTTCGGACTTAGCAGCATTTATTACTTTATCAAAATCAGAAGTATCTTGACCTTCATAATAATATGTTGTGTTTTTGCGTGCTAGTTTTTTTATGAAGTTTTGGTTATGATTGCGGTACAAGGTTTCAATTTCCGAATTCTCATACGCTTGGTATTTCTTGTATTGGGTTTTAGGAAAGTGAATTCCAAAGTTTTCAGTAGCATTTGGAGTTCCTATAATTCTCTTTCTAAAGGCTTTTGTGTAGGTTTCTTTTTTTAATTCGGCTATAGCCAAAGCTTGAGTAAACAAATCACTTCTTATTTTTAATACATCGTCATTAGCATAATCAACTTTTATGATGTCATAAATTTCATGTTTAGAGGCAAGTGAAATTATCCTTTCAATATCATTACTATTAGAACTTGAAATGATGATGTTCTTTTTTATCTCAAACCCTTTTTGAAATTGTTCAGCTTTATTGTTTTCTAAACTGTAATCATATACTTTCATCTGACTTATAAAATCAACATAGATGTTTTCTTTTTTAATTTTAAGAGAAGCCAAGTCATTTGTAAAAGCATTTATACGTTTATTGAGATTGGTATTACATTCTAAAACAGTTTCCGCTTCTTCATTAGTTCCAAGCATTATGGTGAAAGCGTCCGCTTTGTTATTGAGTAATATTTTTACATTTACTACTAGGTGATTGTCATTAATTGTAATGGTATTTCTAGGAGAAGAATTATTCTTATTATAAGAATTGTAAACTTCATTTCCGGTAACTTGATTTCCGCTTATTTGTGCACTCATTACAGATAACAATAGAAAGCAGCTGATAGTTAATTTAGTTTTCATATTTTTATTTTTTAATGTTAATAAGGCAAACATACTTTTGCTTTTCAAAATAAGTTTAGCAAAACCACTGTATAGGTTCTGTAATTGTTTTTCAGTACTTTTACAGTCGTTTTACAGTAATTAATTAAAGGGTAGAACTAACTTTACCAAAGGTTTATGACAGATATTAATGTTTTTTATGAATTGAAAAAAAGTGTTTTAGAACACTATAAAAAACGTTACCCTTATTTTGAGGGAAGCTGGAAAAACTTTACATCGCAAGATATTTTAAATTTGATTGATGATGTACAAGTACAAACCAAAAACAGTGTAAGTGAAAAGTGGATTTACACGCATTTAAAACCTGAAACCAATGAGAAATTACCAAGAAAGGATATGTTGGATATTTTTTCTCAGTATGTAGGAACTTCAGGTTGGGATGAATTTAAATTTCAACCCATTGATAATAATGATGCAGTAAACCAAGTAACCAAGTCTTCTAATAAAAAGAAGTATTTTATTTTTGGATGTATAACTTTTGTGCTTTTTGGATCTGTTTTTTGGAAAATGTATTATAAAAACAATCAACTTAAAACTATACAATTTGAAGAGAAATTCAGTAACGATAGTATTTCATCTAGCTCTACAAAAGTGTATGTTGTTGAAGATAAAGTGGAGAAAGAAGTAGAACTGAAAGATTCAAAAATTGAAGTCGATAAAAATGCTCAAGTAGTCATTAAAAGTCCGTTTTATAAAGAAAAGAAAATTGACTTAACACAAACTCCAAATGTGGATAAAGTGAGTTTACAACCCAATGATTATTCCAACATCTTACAAGGATTTATAAAGAGCGATATAAAAGATTGGCAAACAAGAAAAGTGCAATTGCAAAAGATTTTGCATGATAATGTAGAAGTAATTGTAATGCTAAAAAACAATTTAGGAGCAGAATATTTTAATAAAAATGAGTTTTCCCAAAAATTAATCATTCCAACTCCTTCTTTAAAGAAAATGAAAATAGTAGAAGTAATTAACGATAAGAACAATCAAATTACTTTTATTAGAATAATACAAGAATAATGAAAAAAGCAATGTACCTGTTTCTGTTATTTCCTTTTTTGATTTTTAGTCAAAGTAATTCGACTACAACTCAAGAAAGCACTTCTGCTAAGCAATTGAATACAAATGCAGGAGTTAAGATAAATAGCATTCAAAATCAGTTTTCAAATGCTTCAATTGTAGAATACCAAAACCAGGCAATAAATACCATTAAAGATTTTTACAATTACATTAATTTATACCATTCTTCAGAAATTACAAACGAATTGAAAGTTGAGGTAGACAAGAGCATTCAAAATTTATTTCTTACTAATTTTATTCAATTAAAAAACGTATTTGATAGCACAGAAAAAACCATTTCATTAAATGAATTTTTGAGTAAATGTAAAAAGCAATCAGTTATTATTTCAGTTAGTAATTTCAACCAAAGTAAAACTATTTCAGATTCCTTTTTTACGTTTCAATATACCATTCAGGTTACATTGAACTCTACGACTACAAGTCATACTCTTACGCAGAAAGTCTATTTTTTTCCAAGTGAAAAGCAATTTGGAGCTACTAAAAAAAATGTATGGCAACTAAAATTAGGTGAGTTTTAATGGATTATTCTAAACACAATTTTTACAAACATACCTATTGCGACTTTCATGAAATGGCAATGGACGAAGTTGCAAAAATTCCTATCAATTACAAAAGTAAATCGGGGAGCAGTTATGCTTTTACAGATGTTGGTGTGTATCGTATTTCAAATCATTGGGGAAGAGCCGCAAATTGCAGATGGCGATTAATTTCCAACGAAAAGATAAAATCGCAAACCCAAAAATGCGGTTTTGCAAAATGGACTGATTTTTATCCAAATAACGAAACCGAAAAATTGTTTTATATTGAAGTCAATTGGACAACTTTTGAAATAAATTTTCAACATAAGAACAATCCGAAATTTAATGGTAAAGCAATTTTAAGAACAGCCAATCAAACTGCTAAAAGAATTCAAACCCTTAAAGAAGTATTACAAACAGAAAGTTGGGCAAAATATTTAGAATATGAGGATATTTCTACTTTACGTAAAGAAATAGTAAATCAGCTTATTACTACTGATGATACTTTTATAAAAATTAAACAAAATTATGCCAGATAAAACAGCACTTACTAATTTACATTCCGCTATTCAAGAAGTTATTGATGCCATTGCAAGTAAAGAATTTAGAACAGCCAGTTTAAAATTAGAAAAAGTAAACAATACTATTGAAACGTATTTAGATACTACTTCAGATGATGAAATCTTGGTTGAATTGAGCAAATATCAAGTGTTAGCACTACATCTTCAAAACAAATTAAACGAATCAGAATAATGGAAAAATGTTATTGTGGTTCAGATAAATCCTTTGAAAATTGCTGTAAACCTTTTATCGATGGAGTACAATTCCCTGAAACTCCAGAACAGTTAATGCGTTCAAGATATTCAGCTTACGTACTTCAAAATGCCAATTACTTAATGGCAACAACACACGTTTCTCAACGAAAACATTATTCCATTTCAGAAATTTTACAATGGGCAAAAAGCAATACTTGGGTAAAGTTGGAAGTAATTACGGCTCATGAAAACAGAGTAGAATTTAAGGCGTATTATTTAGATGAAAAGTTACAAGCGAAAATTCATCATGAACATTCAACCTTTCAATTAGATAATAATAAATGGTTTTATGTTGATGGAGAGTTCTTAAGTGATTAGTATTAACTCGTAGGGTGTAATTAGTTTTAATTACAATTTTTCGTCAATTCGAGTGATTTTCGTCAGAAAATCGTATCGAGAATAAGAAAAATTTTATTAAAAACGATTCTCGATAATTTTTTTGTTATGCTATACTACACAAAAAACACTCGAATTGACGTTTTTAATAATTACACCAAACAGTTAAAGTAATAATTACATAAACAGTTAATTTACCAGACTAATTTCTTATTTTTGGTAAAACTACATTTTTATGATAAGCGATAAAAAAGAATTAAGACAACTTATATTTAGGCATTTAGACGGTTTAATTATTGCACCAGTTGCCTTTTATTTACATAAAAAAGGGGTTTTAGACATTTTATTGCAAAAAAAGGAAATCACTTTAGCAGAACTGGTTCAGTTGACTAAAGCGAATGAAGGGTATTTAAATGTAGCATTACGAAATTTAGCCTCGCAAGGATTTATCGACTATCACGTAAATACAACTTCAAATGTAATTACTGTTCAAACCAATGCTAAAAGTGCTTATGCCTTTTCTCTTTTTCCTTTATATGAAGACGTTGTAGCATTATTAACCGAAACTGATATATTTACTTCAGTAGAAATAAATGCGACTTCGATTGAAAGATTAGAAAAAGTTTTCAAGGCGTATGCGAATAACTTCAATCTTACTTTTTCAAATGATACAAATGAAAAAGAAATTCAACTTCAAATATTAAAACATATTGAAGGCTATTTAGTTGGGCCAGCTGTTGTGAGCTTAGGAATGACAGGTATGTTTCATAATTACTTTATGGAAACTTCTTTTAGTGCGGAGGAATTTCATAAGCAACCAGAAGTTTTTAAAATCATACTCGACTTTTTTGTTCATTTAGAATGGTTTACCAAGAAAAATAATAATTACCAGTTTACCGATAAAGGATTGTTTTTTGCCAAAAGAGCCACTGCTTATGGCGTTACTGTTTCGTATTTACCAATGTTTAAGCAGATAGATAAATTACTTTTTGGAGATGCAACTGCATTACGTAATATTGATCAAAATGAAGATGAAATTCATGTAAACAGAGAAATGAACGTATGGGGAAGTGGAGGAGCACATACAACCTATTTTAAAGTAATTGACGAAATCATTATTGAATTGTTCAACAAACCCATTGCCGAACAACCAAAAGGAATTTTAGATATGGGTTGTGGTAACGGTGCTTTTTTGCAGCATATTTTTGAGGTGATTGAACGCCAAACCAAAAGAGGTAAAATGCTCGAAGAATATCCGTTATTTTTGGTTGGGGCCGATTATAACCAAGCGGCTTTAAAAGTTACAAGAGCCAATTTAATAAAAGCCGATATTTGGGCAAAAGTTATTTGGGGAGACATTGGTCGACCTGATTTGTTGGCACAAGACTTGAACGAAAATTACAATATCGATTTAAAAGATTTATTAAACGTAAGAACCTTTTTAGATCATAACCGCATTTGGCAAGAACCTAAAAACACTACTCCAAATAGAATAAGTAGCTCTACGGGTGCTTTTGCACATCGTGCTAAATTAATTACAAATAATGCAGTAGAAGACAACTTATTAGAACATTTAAGCAACTGGGCGCCATATGTGCATAAATTTGGATTATTGATAATAGAATTACATACCATTGCTCCGCAATTAACAGCAAAAAATATTGGAAATACAGCAGCAACAGCTTATGATGCTACGCATGGATTTTCCGACCAATACATTGTTGAAATCGACGTGCTGCATAAAATAGCTGCCGAAGCGGGTTTGTTTCCAGATCCTTTATATTTTAAGAAATTTCCAAATACAGATTATGCAACCGTAAGTATTAATTTATTAAAAGGGAAATAAAGTAGATTATAGAGTTAATCCTTCATTTTAATACTACCTAAACATACTTCTCCTTCTTCAATTCCTTCCAGCCAAACTTTTAATTTGTTGGTGCGTTGTTCGGTCATTTCTGCCAAGATATAACTTCTACACATTGGATAAACACTACCGTAATGAAATAATTTGTCTTCTTTTGGAAATCGCATTTCAATTTCAGCATCACGAAATTGAATCCACAAGTTTTGTGCTTTTTTTAGATTAATAATGAAGTCTTTTTCATTACTGTATTCTTTCAATATTTTATTGTAGACCAAATTCAGTTCCGCATCTTTTTCTTTATAATGTGCAAAAGCATCCTGATTCATTTCAGATTGCGTTTGACCAAAAGTAATTTGGCAAAAAGCGAATGTTAAAAAGCAAAGTAGGTATTTCATGAATTAGTAAAATTTACTTCGAAATAGTTCTTCCCAAAACAAACATAGTTTCTTGATTACTATCAATAATAATTTTTTCAATATCATTTTGCATAGCAATTTCTAAAACATCTTTAGCAGGAATTGAAACAAAAGGTTTCGTTTCTTGCGACCAAATCGTTAATGCTGCTTGAGAAGTAAACACACCCATTACTTTTTGATTTTCTACTTCAAATACCGATGTAAACGTCATAGGAGTTCCTTTTTCAATCGTAGACCATCCGTTTTTATCTCTATTTTCTCCTTTTACAGGTTCAGCCGTTGGAACTACTAAAAAAGCATTATCGCCTTGTAATTCATTAAAAACAGCCATAAAAGTATCTTGATTTTGATTAGCTTGAAAAGCCTTTATGTTTTCTAAAAGTGCTGTGTTGTTTGGGTTAAAATTGTCTTGCATTGTCTATTTTGTTTTCTAAAAAGACAAAAATAAGGAATCCTGATTTCTTTTTTCCGTCAAATTTGGTTTATTTGCAATCTATTGCTTATTACAACTCAAAAAATAGTTTTATTTGGATACACAAAAGTTTATTTATTGTCTTGAAAATGTAGTTGATATTTCAGAAAACACTACGAGTTTTATTTTACCTTCCTTAGAAAAATTAGCTTTAGATTTTGGAGTTGCAAATGTACATGCTATTTGCGATTCTATTGAAGGCTTTGAAACCAGTTTAAGTACTTTATTTTATGAAGATAAAAATTTTAATGATTATCAAATAATTTATTTGGTTTTTAATGGAGAAAATAATGCCATAGAAATAGACGGATATTATTATACTTTAGAAGAAATTGCTGAATTTTTTGAAGGAAAATTGACCAATAAAATCATACATTTTGCAAACACCATGCGTTTGGAATTAGAAGCCGATACAGCTCAATTTTTTTTAGATGTTACCGGAGCAAAAGCAATTTCAGGATATAAAAATAAAACCCCAATTCTAAGCAGTATAATTGACAATCATTTTTTTGCTTTGTATCAAGATTTTGATGATGTAGTAATATTAGTTGAAGAACTGTATAAAAAACAGGCAATACTTTGTAATAGTATGGGGTTTCAGTTGTATTATTAAATTAAAGATGTCTTTTGTAAATTATTGATTTTTTGTTTTCTAAATGTTAAATTGAGGATTAACAGTAAGAAAAATACAATCTTAGCTAATAATTACTTAAATTTATAAATATTAGTTAATAGTACTTAAACTAACTAGTTTATAAATGATACAATCCTTTCCAACAATAACTAAAATAAAAAACTTTTTTATAGAAATAGGAGATATAACTTATTTTTCAAATCGATTTTTTAAAGAACTATTTAGTAAGCCTTTTGAATTTAAAGAATTCTTAAGGCAATGTTATAATATGGGTAATAAGTCCTTGGGTTTGGTTTTAATTACAGGCTTTATCATTGGATTGGTTTTAACTTTACAAACGCGTCCTACATTAGAACAATTTGGAGCTGAAGCATGGATGCCATCAATGGTTAGTATTTCTCTAATAAGAGAAATTAGTCCTATTATAACAGCGCTAATTTGTGCCGGTAGAATAGGTTCTGGAATTGGAGCTGAGTTAGGTTCTATGCGCGTTACCGAACAAATTGATGCTATGGAGGTTTCAGGAACCAATCCATTTAAATATTTAGTAGTTACTAGAATTTTAGCCACCACATTAATGGTGCCTATTTTGGTTATTTTTGGTGATGTTATGGGCTTATATGGTTCTTATCTTGTTGAAAATTTAAAAGGAGATGTCTCTTTTTTTCTTTATTTTAATAAAGTGTTTAATGCTATCGAATTTAGTGATTTAATTCCGGCCACTATTAAAACTTTTTTCTTTGGTTATGCCATTGGAATAGTAGGGTGTTATAAAGGATATTATTGTGAAAAAGGAACGGTAGGAGTTGGAATAGCAGCTAATTCTGCGGTTGTTTATACTTCTATGTTGTTATTTATTATTGATTTTATAGCCGTTTTTGTAACCGATATTTTTATCTAATCTTTAAAAAAAATGGAACAAATAAGTAAAAACATAAATGAAGAAGATAAAGTTGAAAAAAAACCTATTCTAGAAATAAAAAATTTAAATAAAAAATTTGGCAATAATCAAGTGTTAAATGGTTTTAATTTAGAATTGTTTGAAGGGGAGAACATAGTTATTATGGGAAAATCAGGCTCTGGAAAATCGGTTATGATTAAATGCATAATTGGATTATTAGAACCCGATTCTGGAAGTATAAAAGTAATGGGGCAAGAACTAACAGATTTAAAGCAAGCCCAATTTGATGTCGTGAGAAACGAGATTGGTTTTTTGTTTCAAGGCAGTGCTTTGTATGATTCTATGACAGTTAGAGAAAACTTAGAATTTCCACTAAGACATCACAAAGATCGATTTGAAACAAATATGGATAACACCGCATTGGTAGAAGAAGCCCTAACTAATGTTGGTTTGCTGCATGCTATCGATTTAATGCCTTCCGAACTTTCCGGAGGAATGAAACGTAGAGTTGCCATTGCAAGAACTTTAATCTTAAAACCTAAAATCATTTTATACGATGAACCAACTAGCGGATTAGACCCTATTACATCTAAAGAAATTATTCAATTAATTAAAAACATACAACAACAATATAAAACGTCTTCTGTAATAATTACACACGATGTAGATTGTGCACGAGTTGTGGCCAACCGTATGATTTTGTTAATTAACGGAAAAAATTACATAGAAGGAAATTATACGCAACTAAGTCAATCTAATGACGAAAATGTGAAAGCATTTTTCAAATAAAATAAAAAGTAAATAAATTATATTTATGAAAAAAACAGCAAGTGAAAAATTCAAACTAGGACTTTTTGTAGTAACAGGTTTAATATTCTTTACAGTTGGAGTTTACTTAATTGGAGAACGTCAAAATATATTTGGAACAAACATTCTTATAAGTGTTGAGTTCCCAAATGTCAACGGCTTACAAAAAGGAAATAATGTTCGTTATTCA
>PKEA01000094.1 GCA_002862805.1 Flavobacteriaceae bacterium
ATCGTCACCAATATTTAATTGTTGTAGTTTTTTTAAAGCAATGAAAGAAATTCCTAATGGATCTTTTAGAATAAAGTCTTTGGCAATAATTCCTGTTGGAGAAATTAATGTTCTATAATTATTTTGAACCTGGACTGCAATACTGTCTTTATTAACTTTATTTTCAAGAATTTCATAATCTTTGTCTTCTAAAAACAAAGGCAAATTATTGTAAACGAAATCAAATGTTTCTTGAATATTCTCTTCGTCTACTTTTCCTTGAATAGTATTTATATATTGATTGCAAGAAACAATACTGTCTAAGAAAGTAGTAGCTAAATCATATAAATCGTCAATTGTTCCTTCTTTATCTTTTTCAATAATTACCGTTATTTTATCAGAAAATTTAAGTTGTTGTAAAACCTTTGCAGTAACATCAGATTTATCACTTTTAGGAATAATACGCGTAATGTCTTCTTCAAAATTAATTTTTGAAGCAAAAAAAACACAAAAAAATAGAAATACTACTCCAATTAACAGAGAGCTTATCTTATTTTTTTGAATTAAATGATGTAAACCGATAAAAAAAGTGTGCATTATATTGAACTGATTTACTTAGCTGATTTTCTAAACAACGAAAGTAATAAATAACTAGCAAAACCGAAAAGAATTGAAGCAACAGTTGCTAAAAATAAACTTCCAACAACATATTGAAGTAAATTGTCTTTTATAGTATTGAATACAGTTTCATTTTTTATAATAATTGCTTTTTTATCCTCTATAAAAATAGAACCTACTTTCATAGAACCATAAATTACAAAAGGAATCATAGGAGGAATACTAATATTTGAAAAAGTAAATGCTAAAGCTTTATTCAATTTTAAAAAAACAGCTAAAAAAATCACTAAAACTGTCTGAAAGCCCCAAAAAGGAGCAATTCCTATAAAAGTTCCTAAAGCAATTGAGGTTGCTTTAATAGAATTAGAATCGTTGCTAGAAAGTATGTCTTCTTTTATAAAATCTTTAAAGCTTTTTTTTTTGAAACTCATAATAAAGTTTCTTGGCTTAATATAAAAAAGAGTGATAATTACTAAAATTGTGTTTAAAATACTAATTCTCGTAAAGTCTTGAAAAGGTCTAAAATGCGTTACACGTTCATTTGGATCGTATAAAATTTTAATGGGAATATTTTTAACAGAAACACCTTTCCATGCAGTTCTAACAATTACTTCTATTTCAAATTCAAATTTATTGGTAAAAAAATTATTTGGAATGTTATTCAATGGATACAATCGATAACCCGATTGTGTATCGTCTAATTTAATTCCGGTTTCGAACCAAAACCAAAAATTAGAAAATTTATTACCAAAACTACTCTTTTTTGGTACATTTTCTTCCGTCATATTTCGGCTTCCTATTAATAAAACAGGGCTGTTTTCTTGTTCTAACGCATCTAAAAAAACAGGAATGTCGTCTGGGAAATGTTGACCATCAGAATCAATTGTAATGGCATAATCGTAGTTAAGTTCTTTTGCTTTTTTAAAACCATGGCGTAAAGCATTTCCTTTACCCTTATTTTTTTGAATTTGTAAAACAGTAATTTGAGAATAATTATTTAAAATAGAAACAGTATCATCAGTAGAACCATCATTAACGACAATAATATTTGTAGTTTGTTCTAAAACGCCATTAATAACTCTTTCTAATGTCTTGCAATTATTATAAGTAGGAATAATTATACAAACATTTAATGAAGAAATTCTATCAGATATTGTTCCTGTAAAATTCATAAATGTTTCTTATTAAATTATTTTATTTCGTTCTTCTTCTGTAAAGATTTTAGATTGTTTTACGTAAATTTTTATATAATCTTTCAAATCTTTTGTTTGAATATCAAAAGTAGAAATTATTATTTTCTTATCTTCAGAAATGTTAGATTTATATTTTAGTAATTTAGGTGTATTTTCTTGAATACTTAGTCTTATAAGTCTAATTTCAACATTATTAGGGTCATTTTTAACTGCCTTTTCAACCATACCCACGCCCTCAATAAACATTTCTTTTTTTTCAGCCTTTTTTGTAACAAACTTAGACTTTAATGTGGTTGCAGCACCTTTATATGCTAAAAAAACGTTTTTGTCTGTCTTATTGCTTATAACTAAATTATAAAATTTTTCTGCATTATTTTTAGAATCAGAGGCATTAATATACTGTTCTCTTATTTCAGGTAGTCCCTGATTAAAGAAAAGAAACAAAGTAATAAACAAAGAAGTAAGTAATTTCAAAATTATGCTTTTATATAAGTATTAGTTAGTTTTAAAGCTACAGTTTCGTCAAAATAAGTAGTGTTTTTTACTTTTAAGTCTGTAGAAATATCTCCAACAAATTCTAATTCAAGACGCAATGTAGCGTTTATTTCTGGGTTAATAATTGCCATGAATTTTACGTTTGACGAACTGGTCATAACTAAAGAACTCCCAACAATTTCTTGCGCAAGTTCTTTAATTATTTGCATCATACAAACCCCAGGAGTTACAGGATTTCCAGGAAAATGTCCTTTAAAAACATCATGATCTTTATTCAATTCAATTATAGAATTGTATTTCGTTTCAGAAATTTTTTCAATTTGCACTACTTTGTAAAAATCCTTTAGTAACATATATTTTTATTTAATATCGAAAGTATAAGTTGCTCCAAAAGAGAATACAACATTAGTTTGAGAGTCATTATAATCTAGAACAGGAACAATTCCTTTTTTAACTCTAGCTTCAATACCAAAATTAGAATTGAAATTATATCCCAAACCAAGTAAAAATGCTAAATCAACATCACTATTATAATCTATTCTTCTATCCTTCTCAACTAAAAAATCAATTGTTGGGCCAACATGAAAATTAAATTTATCATTAAATGTAAATTTATTTACTACTGCAAAAGATAAATATGTAGCATCAAAAGTAGTAGAATTAGACGATCCTCTATATTCATATTTAGATCCTTGTCTAGAATAGGTGATTTCTGGCTGTAAAGTGTAATATTTCGTAAGTTTCAATTCTCCAAAACCACCAATATAAAAATCTGATTTTGATTTGAAATCTTCATCGCTATCATCAGTTTGTGTAAAATGTGAAAGATTTAAACCTGCTCTTAAACCTGGTTTAAACGATACCTGAGCATTAACTTGTGTTAATCCTAAAAAGCATAATAGTGTTGCAATAGCTACTTTTTTCATAATTCTAATTTTCAAATTTATTTAGTGAAATTGTTAATTTTATATTTTGGTGCAATATTAGAATATTTTCAGCGATTTTTCCTTCTTTCGAATCAAAATTTAGCCTTAGTTTTTCTTTCCTTTTTGATGTTTGAATGATTTTAATAAATTGATCATCTGTTTTAGATTGATAAATGTAATTAAAACGTTTACCCGCATTTGATTTGTAAATATAATATTCCTCATTTTCAAACATTTCATCAACTACAAAAGACTGCTTTAAAAGCAGCTTAAAATCTTTTTCAAGCGTATTTAAAATTAGTTTTCTATCTAAATCTTCTACTACATAATTTACTTTAAAGCTATTATTAGAAATTTCAAAATCTAATAATTTATTACCAAAATCGGTAGTAAAAACAACTCTATGAATAGAATCATTTATCTTTTTAGCTACAAAAATACCGCTTAAATCATTTCCGTAAACTTCAATATGTGTTTTATATACATAATCTAAATTCTCATTTGAGAAATAAGGGTTTAAAATAACTTTACTATTACTTATTTCTAATTTTTCTCCAGAAACTTGATACGTTTTACAAGAAAAAAGGAAAAAAGAAATACTAATTAGTAAAAGCCGAATCGTCCACTTTTGCATTGATTACTTTATTTTTAAAAACAATTTTAGTATAATCGTTTGAAGGTTCTATTAATTTTACTTGAGCAACTGTAGATTCATTCTTAGGAAAATACAATTCAACTTCTTTAATGTATTTTTTAATCGTTGCCGTTTTGGGAACGAGCTTCGTAATATTAAATTCTTTTGATTTAAAGTAAGTGATAGTAAATTCTTTATCGTCAAACATATTTCCACTAACGCTTCCTACAATTAGACTGTTTATTTTTTCAAACATTTTTCCATCAACCGTACTTTTTTTACCTTGATCATTGATGTAAACTTTGTTGTTTTTAAAAACAATACTGTATTCATATGGTTTTGTGTATTGCCAATTCAATAAGTTAGGCGCTTTAAAAGTCATTTTACCAGAAGTTTCAATGTCTTTTGATAAAAAATCTAAATGTTTATATTGAATAAAATCTGTTTTTATTGTTTTTATTGTTTTTGTTTCTTTTTCAATCGTGCTTTTAAATTTTGTAATTTCTGCAGCTGTCATTTTTGATTCTTGCGCAAAAAAAAGTGTTGTAAACAATAAGAAAACAAGACTACTGATTTGTTTCATTTGCATAAGGCGATTCATTTATTAAATAATCTATTGGTACTATTTTATATTCTTCTTGCAAAAATAACAATAACCGTTCCAAAACACTCACTGTTTTTAAAGAAGTATCATGAAATAAGATTATTCCACCAGGTTTAATCTTATTTTTAACTCTTTTAAGAATCTCATCTTCAGATTTTATCACAGTATCCAAAGAACGAATATTCCAGCCAATGGCTTTATACCTTGTGGCTTTTATTGCACGAGAAATTTTAGGATTAGTTACTCCAAATGGCGGTCTAAAATACAAGGTGTTTTTACCTGTTATATCTAATATTATTTTTCTTGTTTTTTCCAACTCTTCAATAACTTTCTTAGTAGAAAATGTTCCAAAAAAATTAGAATGTGAATACGAATGATTTCCTACAAGATGACCTTCGTTAACAATTCGTTTTAAAATTTCTGGATCTTTTTCAATTTGATTTCCAATGCAAAAAAAAGTAGCTTTAACATTATATTTAGCTAAAACATCCAAAACTTTATGGGTCATTAAATGTGGACCATCATCAAAAGAAATTGATATTATTTTTTCGTTAACAGCTGAATTATTACAATATGTTTTAATGAAATATTGAGATCGAATATCAAAAACACCCCAAGTAGTTATAGTTAACCAAACTAAAAATAAAAGAATAAAAAAAATGCTATTCACATTAAAAAAGAAACTTAAAGTGAATAGAAAAATAAAAACAACACTACATAAAATAGCTATGTTTTTGTGTTTTAGCATTTTTTAAGCAATATTAAACTATGATCTCTTCCTTGATATTGATTGTATAATAAAATGGTTTCTAATTTTGATGACTCAACCAAATTCATTTTTAAAACAGAAGGGATTTCTTGATTTTTTATAATTTTTGCAGCACACCAAAGTCCGAATCCTGAAGCTGTATTATATTCTCCACTTAAGTGTTTATAAAAAACTTGTGCTGTATTTTCAAATAACGAATTAGAAACATCATAATAAGAATCATATTCCACATCGCCATTATTTCCAAAAACAACAGCATCGATTTCATTTACTTGGCAATTGTTCTCTTTTAAGAAATCTGAAATAAAATCTTCAACTTCATTAACTGCTAAACTATTTTGAATTTTAATAGCTTCAATAGTAGCATAACTAGATTCCTTTTTAGAATTTTCTAAAGTAAAAAAAGTAGCTCCTTCGCTAAAAACAACTCCTTTTGAAGTTGGGTTTAAAACACTATAAGGTGCATCTTCTTCTTTTTTAATAACATTCGTTAATTTAAATAAATCTAAAGTATGCTGAGCTGTTTCATCAATTCCACCAACAAGAATCGTATTTTCTTCTTCAGTTTCTACTTGAATTTTAGCATCTAACAAAGCCGTTTCCAATGATATTGCTCCGTTTACATAAGTAAAATTATAACCTTTACATTGCAAACCAAGTGCTATTTGTGCACCAACAGTATTATGAGTGGATTGAATAAAAGAAGTAGGCGTTAAAAATTGTTCTTTATTGTCTAAAATTCCTTTTAAAAACTTTTCCGAATCTTCTACACAACCCATTCCAGTTCCTGTAATAATAGCATCAGGAACAACTACATTTGCTTCAGCTAACGCTTTTGTAGACGCTGCAATTCCCATTTTCACTCCTTTTGCCATTCTTCTGCTAGCAGCTGGAGGAATAAATTCTTTATATGAAGGTTGGTTTGCATACAAAACATTTTCTGTACTGTTTACAACTGCATCTCCTAAAAAATCGGTTTCAAATGTATTTTGTGCAGAAATATTTCCTAAACCGTTTATATAACACTTCTTCATTAGTTCTTTGAAAATATTACAGTTGAACAATTACCTCCAAATCCGAAAGAATTCGATAAAACATGGTTTATTTCTTTTTCTTTCAATGTTGTTTGCGGTGTTATATTGAATTCTTCCATTTGATTTTTGAAATTCAAATTTGGGAAAACCACATTATTCTGCAAAGCCAAAACACTATAAACAGCTTCAATTGCAGCAGCAGCAGCCAAAGTATGACCTGTATAAGGTTTTGTTGAACTAAATTCGGGAACATTATCTTCAAAAACACGCACAATTGCTCTTCCTTCCGATAAATCGTTGTTTGGAGTTGCTGTTCCGTGAGCGTTAATATAATCGATATCAGTTGTTGCTAAACCCGACATTTTTAATGCTTTATGCATGGCTAAATAAGCACCTTCTCCGTTTTCAGATGAAGCAGTTTGGTGAAAAGCATCGTTTGCATTTCCGTAACCCGAAACATAAGCCAACACTTTCTTATTTTGTTTTTTTGCTACTTCTTCCGATTCTAATACTAAAAAAGCAGCAGCCTCACCTAAATTTAAACCTTTTCGCTCATTGTCGAAAGGCGTATTATAAGTGTCTGACAAAATCATTAGTGTTTTAAATCCGTTGATGGTAAATTTTGCCAAAGCATCTGTTCCTCCCACAATAACCCTGTCTAATTGACCTGATTGAATTAATCGAGAGCCAATCATTATAGCATTTGCAGCCGATGAACACGCAGTACTTACCGTTGTTACAATTCCTTTTAAACCAATATGTTCGGCCATTTTATGGGTTGCATCACCAGCATCGTGTGCTTGAATATATTTCTGGCAAGCTTCATCTTCAAAATATTCGTAATAGAATTTTTCAGTCATGTCCATTCCACCAACACTTGTTGCTGAAATTAGACCTGTTTTAAATTCGTTAATATCTTTAATTTGAGCATTTTCAACCGCTTTCTCTACCGCATAAGCTCCAAGCATAGCTGTTCGAGAATAATTATTGTTTTTTGGCAAATTTAATAATTGCTCTAACTCTTGATTGGTCATTTTAATTTCCCCTACTTTAATAACATCTTTATGGATTGTTTCTATATTTTCGATAGTAGAAATTCCTATTTTTTGATGAATTAAAGCATCGTAATTTTCTTCTACTGTTTTACCAATAGAAGAAATAATTCCCATTCCTGTTATTGCAATTCTTTTAGCCATAAATTATTTAGTTCTGTTTGCTGTAATATAAGCAGCCATAGTTTCGATAGATTCGAAAATAGTTTTTCCTTCTTTAGGATCTGTTAATTTAATACCGTAATCTTTATCTAAAAGAACAATTAATTCTAAAGCATCAATTGAATCTAAACCTAAACCATCACCAAACAATGGATCATTATCATTAATTTCATCAACTGAAATATCTTCTAAATTTAATACTTCAACTATTTTCCCTTTTAATTCTGCTTTTAATGCTTCCATCTTATTTGTTATAAATTGTATTAATCGTTTTTATATTGTGTTCTAAAGTTCCACTATTTTGGACCAAATATACAACAGCTTTGTAATTTTCTTCAAAAAATTCAACCCAACCGCATAAAACTTTATTTGTTTTGTTTGAATTTAATAAATGTGTTGCATAATTATACATAAATTCAGCATTAAATGTATCAAAAACAAAAAAGGCATTTTCTGATTTTAAATGGTGTTTAATACTTATTTCTCCCACGCAAATATTGGGTAAAGTATATACAAAAACTGCCGGACTTGGAAAATATTCTTCCTTATTTGCTATAGAACTTTGGTATTTAACATCTGTATCTAAACTGGCTGATTTATTTGCAAAAACAACCGCAATATCATTATCTTCTTCGTTTAAATCTATTTCTTTCAAAATTAAATCGGCGGCTAAAAAAGACAATTTACTTAAATTATCCATTTTAAAAAATTTTGGATAATTACTATTAAAGTTTTTATAAGCAGCTTTAATAAAGTCAGGAAATTGTTCATTAGTTGAACTAAATTCATCTACTCCATTTAAGAATACTTTGTTATTTTTGATAACGCAATACTGAGCTATTTTATAATTTTGTTCCAAATTAGTTTGCTTTTTCAAATAATACTGCTGTATTACAACCTCCAAAACCGGAAGCTGTTTTTAAGAAATATTTAATTTCATATTGTTTTGCTTCTTCAATAATATTTATGGGTTGTGTAACGCCACAATTTACATATCCTTTTGAAACAATCAACCTATTATTATTTGCACTTTCAATTGACAAAACCGTTTCTAAAAGTCCGGATGCACCAAGTGTATGTCCGTAATATCCTTTTAAACTATTAACCGGTACATTTTGTAATTCTAAACGATTAAAAGCAATTGCTTCCATTTCATCATTATACATTGTAGCCGTTCCGTGTGCCGAAATATAATCGATTTTATTGGCTTCTAAATTTGCTTCTTTTAATGCACTATTTATACTTCTAAATAAACCTTCACCTGTTCTTGATGGTCCAGAAATATGATTTGCATCGTTAATAGCACCATCTCCAATAATCTTAAAACTTCCTTTATTTACTTTACTTTCATCTGAAGTAATATAAACTGCCGCAGTTGCTTCGCCCAAAGTTACACCAGTTCGCTCTTTATCATAAGGTTTACAAGGCTCATTACTCATTGCTTGAAAAGAGTTGAAACCTGATAAAACAAATTCTGAAATTGCATCGCCAGCCACTACATAAGCATCATCATACAAACCTATTTGAATCATTCTTTTTGCAACAGCTATAGCTAAAACTCCAGAAACACAAGCATTTGAAACAATTATTGGTTTGGTTTTAAAACCAAAAAAAGAACTGATTTTATCTGCTAATGTTCCTAACTGTGCATCTTCAATTGTGTTTTCTGTAGTTGCTAAAGCTTCAATATTTCCTTTAGTAGTCGATAAAATAAACGCTGTTTTGGAAGTGATTTCTTGCTTGTTTACCATTGGTTCCAAAGCCAAAATAAACATTTTTTCTAATTTTGTATAATCTGTACTTTTAGAAATTTTACTAAAAGCTGCATCAATAATATCATTAGGAATAATACTTGCATAAAAAGCATCTTGCATTAAATTACTTTCATGTAATTGAATACCCGATTTCCCTTCTAATACCGCATTATAATTAGAAAAAGCATCTAAACCTAAAGGCGTAATACAGTTTGTATGCGTTATGTAAGCTTCTTTATGCATATCTTATTTTAGTAATCCAACTTTACGCTTCCATTCTTCATAAAATGGCGGATTATTAAGTGACAAAACTCCGTTACCATCAACAAAAACTTGAACTGTTTCTCCAGTACAAGCCACTTCATTATTACTATCGTAAATTGTATATTTAAATATCATTTTTGCTGCAGGCGTATCTACAATAGTGGTTTCAATACGTGCAACATCGCCATAACGCAAAGATAATTTATGTTCGCAAATAGACTTTACAATAGGAGTTGTATAACCATATTGATGCACGTCTAAATAAGAAATTCCGTGATCTCTTCCAAAAGCTTCTCTTCCATCTTCAAAATAAGTAATATAATAGCCGTGCCAAACAATTCCTAAAGGATCTGTTTCGTTAAAACGTACTCGAATATCTTTTGATACTGTTAAATGACTGGCTTCGTTATACTGCTCTTTTCTTTTTATCATAAACTATGGCAATTGTAATTGTAATTGTAAAAAACAAAAGTAAATAAAATAATTCGGGAAGTATATCTATAATACTTCCATTACGTAGTAATACGTCGTAAAATGCGTTTAATCCCCAATTCATTGGAGAAATATTTGAAACAAACTGCATTACTTTTGGCATTGCAAAAACAGGAACCCAAACACCACCAATTGCAGCTAATATTACTACAGAAGTTGCACCAAATGGAGCCGATTGTTCTTGTGTTTTTGCTATTGTACCTAATAAAATTCCTAATCCTATTGCTGCTAAACCTGAAAAAATAGCTACAACCGTCATTAAAAACATTTTTCCACTTACGTCTAAAACAGGTAAGTCTAAATAAGGAAATAAATAAATTCCAACAGCTATCATTAAGAAAAACTGTATGATACAAATTAACAAATAGGTCGCCGTTTTACCCGCTAAAAGAACTGCATAAGGAACCGGATTTGTAATTAAACGAATCATTGTACCTTGACTTTTTTCTTTTACTATATTAATTGAAAGTGGAACAATTATAAAGAAAATAGCAAACAAAGTCCAAGCAGGAACATTGTGCTGTACCGAATTTGGTTTAATCTCTTCATTATTCACTCTGGGAACAATTTCTTTAAAAGTGATGAAGTTTTCTTGCGAAAAAATAGGTTCATCTCCTTCACCAAGTTGTTCTTGAAAAGTTTCATAAATTGATTTTGTTTCAATTTTAGAAATCATTTTATCAATACCATTTTTAACTCCGTTTTTAAACGATAATTGAGCCGCAGGATCAAAATATAGTTTAATTTCTTTTGGATTTAAATGTTGTTGTGGCACAATTGTATCTTCGGTTAATCCGAAATTTGCCGTAATTTTATCTACATTTTGATTTACTTTTAATTGTAAATCAGAACTCAGATTTTCTGGTATTATAATTGCTAATTGGTATTTTCCTTTAAAAACTGCATTTTTTGCAATTTCTTCTGTAATATTTGTATTATCAATTTGTGTAATGATATCAAATGAGCCACTTTGCGCTAAATTATCTTTTACACTATTTGAAATTACATCGTTATCGTTATCGATTAATAAAATTGGAATTTTACTATCTGAAACGGTTTTAAATGTACTGTCTTGTATTAATGTTATGGTTACTATAAGTACTAATGGCATTACAAATAAGATAACCAAACCTCCAAAATCTCTTTTTAACAAAAGGACTTCTTTATAGACCGACATTAGGAATTTATATAGCATCGCGAAGTTCTTTACCTGTTAATGAAATAAATACATCTTCTAAATTAGTCGCCTTCTCAGTTGAAGCAATTAATTCTTTAGCTGTTCCTTGTGCATAAATTTTCCCTTTATCGATAATCGCAATTTTAGTACAAAAGTCTTGCGCTTCCGTTAAATGATGTGAAGTATAAATTATCGTTGTTCCGTTTTCGTTTAAACGCTTTAAATAATCGATAATTACGTTTTTAGACTGCACATCAACTCCAACTGTTGGTTCATCTAAAAACAAAATAGTTGGATTATGTAGAATTCCGGCAATTAAATTTACCCTACGTTTCATTCCGCCAGAAAAAGTTTCAATTTGTTTATTGGCAAATTTAAGTAAGCCTAAATGTTCTAGAGCTTCATTAACTTTATTATGTAAATTTTTACCTTTTAATCCGTACATACTTCCAAAATACAACAAGTTTTCTTTTGCTGTTAATGTTGGATACAAAGCATATTCTTGCGGAACAACACCAATTATTTTTTTAATATCATTTGCATTTTTATGGTACGAAAGATTATTTATTGTAAAACTTCCTGAAGTTGGTTTAATTAAACCGCATAACATAGAAATTAAGGTCGTCTTCCCAGCACCATTTGGACCTAATAATCCATAGATTTCTTTTCTCTCAACAACCAAACTTAAATCGTTTACCGAAAAATCATCTGCTTCTTTATACTTTTTATAAAGTTTTTGAATTTGAATTATTGGTTCGTTCATTTTTTAAATTGCTTTTTTAAGGTTTTTAAAAAACGTTTCTTCTTTAGCAGCAATAACTAAAAGTTCATCTGCCAAAGCATTATATACATCTGTTTGATTGCTTCTGTTTTTATAAACACGAGCTGCATTTACTGCAAAATCTCTCCACATATCACCAATAATTGTCATTTCTGCAGAAAGTTCTTTAAGTTTATCATTTTTTAGAATAACTGCAGCTTCTTGTAAAAAAGCAGCATAAATAAATCGAAAACCTCCACCGCCAGTTCCAATTTCTTCTTGCATTCGAACCATTTGTGCTAAATAATGATTTGCCACTTTTACACCTTTTTTAGCTGGCCATTTTCTCATATCTTTTGCTACCCATTTCATTGCGTTTATCCCTACAATTGGAACAGGAGCTAACATGTCGTTACACGTATTTTTTATTCCTTTTTTGATTGCATTTTCCCAATTTATATGGGCTGGTATATCAATTGGAAAATACATTTGTCCTTTAGGAGCTAATGCTCCTTTAGCGAAACGTACTTTTTCCAATTCTTTTTCTGTTAAAGTAGTAACCGTTTCCATGACGGGGTCACTGATTAAGAAAGTATTATTTTCTTTTCCGTAAACTACTAAATTATGAGCATTAAAATGAAAACGATATTCGTCAGGAAAATAAGTCAGATTGTAAACACCAACTTGTAAGCCTGATGGAATATTATTATTTAGATTTTCTTCTAATGCTTTTTGTGCTTGATTATTGTTTGAAAACTTTACTCTTTTAACTTTAATACCTAATCTTTTTGCTGCTTTATTAAAAATAGAACCGGGCATTGGTCGGTAACTAATTGCTGGCGCATGATTAACTTTTAAAAAAGGTAAATAGAAATAAAACAAACCAGAACCAATACCAAAAACCATAGGTTCACTAATATTTATGCCATGGAATTTCAAAAGATTTGAAGCAACTCCATTTTCACAATGAGCAGATTGATGATGTGTAAAATTAGTTTGCATTATTCTCCTTTAAAGTTTTTTAATTCATCGATTGAAATTTCGAAAGCATCAGCATATTTTTGAAGTAATTTATCGCTCATTTTTTCAAACACACTAGGTTTTGTATGCCTTTTTACGCGCCATTGCCACATTCCTACATAATCAGATAATGTAACCCAATCCATTTTATGTACTTCCATAAAATATACTATTGGACTTACAATTCCTACTTTAACATTTTGATTAGCTAATTCAACTCGTTCTTTAATCTCTTGAATGGAATTTTCTAAAGCAATTGTTTTAGGTTCCCAACCAGTACTTAAAGCTGTTGTGTATTCCCCATTTTCATTTACCGCATAACAAAGTTCTTTCAAATTTGTTTTTGAAAGATTACTTTTATCTTGAGGGACTTCATTTTCTTTCATTCTTATTTTTTTTCTTGGATAAATAAATTTATTTCAGCTTCAAAAACAAGTACTCCCTTATTGTACGTTAAACAACTCATTGTACAAATACTATAACCGTCGGCATCAAATCGAGAAGCTAAAACCGCTTTTGTTTTAATTGCATCTCCTAACTTAGGTAAACTATAAACTTTAGCTTTTTTGATACCGCTAATAAAACCAATTACCTCTACTCCTTCTTTAACATCTTGGTTGTCATCTAAAAAAAAAGATTGCCCAACAATTGCAGAGCAAGTTTGAGCAGCATTTTCTACTAAACCAACTTCGGCGAAAACATCATTTTCAACAAAAAGGTTGTCATTTTTAATTTCAAAAACTGTTTTTACATTTGTATCTGTTAACTCATAAATAAAATCTACCATTAACATAGGTTTTCTATGCGGTAAAAAGTTCTTGATATCAATAATGTTTTCGTACTTTTCCATACTTAAGAAGCTAATACCGTTTTCATTTGACTTGTTCCAATAACCTCATTGTTTACTCTTGAAATTATGTCTACCAAAGTAACTCCCATAAACTCTTGTAAAACAGTTACTGATGTTTCTACTTGTTCATTAAGCTTAGGCAGTCTATTAATTTGTATAGTTTTAATAGAACCAATATAACCTGTTGGAGCTGGTTCATTTTTTAAAAAATATTGGTATCCAGTATAAAGTGCAACTGATTGTGCCATATGCTCTACTAAACCTGATTCTTGAAAAACTTCATTTGAAGTAAAAATATTTTTGTTTGAAACAGTTAAACCTGCAACAATTTTATTTTCTTCGAATAAAAGCAATTTATCCACCATAACAAATGGAGCTTTTTGTGGAATTAAATTTTCTACAAAAGTTGTATCTAAAATAGGTAATTCTATATTTTTCATATTAACAAACAGTTAAATAAGCATATGAGTAAGAGAATCTTCCACTTTCTGGAACAGAAAGTAAAACTTTATCTCCTTTTTTAAGTTTATTAGTATTCATTAACTCTTCTAACATTAAATAAATTGAAGCTGAACCTACGTTTCCAACATATTTCAAGTTCATGAACCATTTATCCATTGGTACTTCAACACCTTCATTTTTTAAAGATTCATATAAACCTTTCACAAAGTAATGAGATGAAACATGAGGTAAGAAATATGTAATTTCTTCTGCTTTTATATTGTTCTTAGTAAGTGCATTTTTCATGCTTTCTGCACCTTTAACTAATATATGTTCATCTAAAAGTTTCACATCTTGTTTTATTGAAAAAACAGATTGCGAAAGCCATTCATTTGAACTATAATCACTCCAAGGTTTAATACTTCCATCCTCTAATTTGTCTCCACCTGCATACATACATGTTTCTAACTCATGTGCGTATGAATAAGCTTCCATCCATTCTATTCGTAATGATTTTTCTCCTCTAGGTTTATTCTCTAACAAAAATGCTGCTGCACCATCTGATAACATCCATCTTAAAAAATCTTTTTTAAATGCAATTATAGGTTGCTCTTCTAATTTTTTAAGGTTTACGATTTCATTTTCATATTTATTAGCTTGCATCCAAGTTGAAACTCTTTCAGAACCAGAACAAACTGCATTATTGGTATTTCCTGCTTTTATAGATAAATATCCAAATTTTAAAGCATTCATACCTGCATTACAAACCCCTGAAGAAGAGTTTAATTCAACAGATTGATTTTTCATTAATCCATGAACCATTGCTGCATGAGAAGGCAACAAGTGATCTGGAGTTGAAGTACCACATGAAAGTAATTCTACATTTTTTGATGTAAATTCAGCATCAAAAAGAGTATTTATAGCATTATTTGCTAAATCTGCATTAGTATGCGTAGGATTTCCTTTACTGTCTATCGCATAATATCTTGAAGTAATTCCGTTATTTCTAAGAATAATTCTCCTGGCTTTTGAGGCAGAATCATTAATTAGCCCTAAAAGAGTTTCCATTTCATCATTTGAAATAGCGTTATTAGGTAAAAATTTCCCTGATCTGGTTATGTAAACTTCAAACATTTTTATAAATACTTTTAAACTCCTTTAAAGTAAGCAGTTTGTTTTTTAATTTTATTCATCTTAAATGGATACAACAAAAGATGCAATATATAGACAATTGGCGAAATTAACCAAATTGCTACTAATAAATAAATATTAAATGCTTTTAATAGTAGATTTCTTGACTTTTTACGATTAATAATAAAATTAGCCCAAATTTTAAACATTTTATTTGCTTTGGTGTCCATTTCTACTAAAAACGGATGAATCATTACTGCATTTTCTTTCACTAAATCGTTTTGTAGACCTTCAAAGTGGCTATTTTTAAGATGTTTTTTTATAATTGCACCAAATTTTGAAGCCTCTTGAATATCTTTATCAGAAACACCTGGTTTAGGAAAAATTCCTAAATATTTCTTTTTTACACCTGTGAACATCCACTGAACTATTGTAATAACACTTATGTGATTAATACTTCTATCTACCAATGCAATATTACCCACCAATTTTGAATTTGTTGATTTAAGTAATTCTTTCATTTTTTCTTGAGCCATTACCCACATATTTCTACAGCCAATAATAGTTATTACCGGAACATTGTTTAAAATATTTTTAGCAAAAGAGCTTTTTAAAAATGAATTAATAGGAATTGAAGGCGACAAATACCATACTTGATAACCTAACAAAACTAAATCATACTTCTTTGAAAGAATATCTTGAGAAGGAGGAACTATAGCGGCTTCTTTTTGTAAAAAGGACTCAGGAAAAGCATCAAAAAAGGCAGTTTTTGACCACGGAAAAGGAAATTCATTTTCCATTTTAATTTGGTAATACGTTATCGAAACTTCATCTTCTTGCTGAAAAGGCTTTGTAATACTTTTAACAATATCTTCTAATTGCCCAGATTGTGTGTAATAAACCACTAAAATATTTTTCATGTTAACTAAATATTTAAAACCTTTAAACTTCTTTGAACGTTCTTATTTTATCAGCTCTTTTTTGATGAATAAAATTACTCCATGTTGATTCGTCTTCAGCATCAAATATGGTGATTTTTTGTGAATCGTCATTAATTAAAAGATCATCAGAATGGCAATTTAAAATTTTAGCCGCAGTTTCAATTCCAGAATAGCTAGCACCAGTAACACCGTGAGATAATGTACTAGCTCCACACAAATATAAATTTTCAATTTCTGTTTTGCTTTTGTAAGCAAATGGACCTACTTGATTTAATGTTTTTTCAGTTCCATAAACATTTCCTCTTGTAGATTGTATATAAAATTCGTTTGTTTTTGGTGTGCCTAATTCTGCTTGAACAATATGTTCTTTTGCTGTAGGAATAACTTTTTCAACGGTATTTAAAAACTTTTGAATAATTCGTTCTTTAAAAACTAAATATTCATCAGATTGATAATTCTCAGAACCTTTAAATTGCTCAAAACTAGAATAATCAACATAAGTCACAACTTCAAAATTATGATATCTTCCGTTAAAACTAACAGGATCTTTTAGTGTTGTACAACTCATAAATAGTGCAGGAAATTCATCTCCTTCTAGAATATTTCCTTTCGTTAAAGTTTCAAAATGATTATCGATATTTTCATCTTTAAACTTCCAAATATTACCCGAATCTATTCCGTATTTAGTCACATCTAAATCTAAGGTTAGAAATAATATTAACGAAGTAACCGAATACTTTGTCTTATGTAATTTTTTAGCTAATTTTTTACTGATATTTTCTTGACCTATTAATTTTAAATAGGTTGTTGATGGATCAGCATTTGAAATGATATTTTTTGCAAAAAATTGTTCACCATTTTCTAATTCAACTCCAACAGCTTTTTTATTTTCTACTATTATTTTAGAAACTGACTGATTGGTTTTAATTATTCCGTTATAGCTTTTTATTTTGTTTGTTAAAGCTTTAACTATACCGCCGCCGCCACCCATAGGATAAAAGCCACCTTCAAAATAATGGAACATAACTGAACAATGAACCAAAAAACTAGCTTTATTAGGTGGTAAACCGTGATCACCACATTGTGCATTTAAAATTGCCTTTAACTTAGGATTTTTAATATGCCAATCAATTACTCTTTTTAGTGTAAAAAGTCCGAATTTACCAAAATGTTTTGTTCGAAATGGAACTGTAATATTTTGCCAAAAACCTTTTAGTTTAGGTATTAATTGAAGTTCGGCATTTACTTTTTGTATTAAGTTTAAATACTCAATTATATTTTTCTTTTCTTCAGGAAATTGTTCAATTAAGTTTGATTTTAGGTTTTCAATTCCTGCAGGGAAATCATATTTTTCAGCACCTATATAACAATGATCGTAGCCTTTAGTATTCATTCTAAAGAAAATTAAATCATTTGCAACACCAAGACTTTTATATAAATTTTCGGTAGAACTACCTTCGTCTAATAAACCAATATAATGCACACCAGGACTAAAACGCTGTCCATTTAGAGTAAAACTATGACACCAACCACCAGGTACACTATGTTGCTCTAAAACCAAAACTTTTTGCCCTGCACGAGCTAAACAAAGCGCTGTTACTAAACCACCTGCACCAGAACCAATAATTATTGAATCAAATTCTTTCATATTTTATTTATAGCTAAAAACCTGAAGAATCGAAATTCCAGCTTATTAAAATTATTAATTAAGTTTATCCCAAAAATCGAAATAATTAAACCATTGAATTGGGTATTTTTCTAAGATATATTCAACAGTTTCAAGATACGCGTTTAATAATCCTTGCGCGTCTCTATGTTTTGCATTTGATTCTTTAGTATATAAATGATAATGCAAATTATCTTCTTTCATAACGTAAACAAAAACAACAGGAACTTGCAAACGAGAAGCAATTAAAAAAGGTCCGGCTGGAAAGTTAGCTTCTTCACCTAATAAATTACCTTTTAAACATTTTACCCCTTCAAAATATCTGTCGCCTGTAAAACAAATAAGTTCGTTATTAGACAAAGCATTGTTTATGTCATATATGTGAGACAAATCGTCTTTGACAATTATAAATTTAATTGTAGATCTTTTTTCAGATATGCTTTCTAAATAATTCTTAATAACAGAATGTTCTTGATCTGTAGTAACAAGGCTAATTTGGCAATCTAAATCAATTTCTGCAAAAAAATGTTCTGCAATTTCAAAATTACCAACATGAGCGCTTATTAAAACACCCCCTTTTTTTTCAGCTAATAATTTTTTTAAAATATCTATTCCATCAAATTCGTAAGTGAACTTATTTCTTAAACCTGCATTAATTGCTGTTTTGTCTATAATTGTTTGACCAAAAGTGAAGTAACTTTTAAAGACATGAATTTTAGATTTAAAATAAGAATATTTTAATCTTTTATTAAAGTAATAAAAAATAGCTTGGTTACTCTTTTTAAGGAATAAAAAATAATAGGAGGCTACAAAGTAAAGCACAAAATAAGCGGCTTTAATTCCTAACTTCCTAATACAAAAAACAAATATTTTATAGCCTAGTAGTGTTCCTTTAGACTTTCCGTCCCACTTACTCATAGGATTAAACCTTAGCTTTTATTTTATTTTCAATTAAATCGTAAAAATCTTGAAAAGATACAACACCTACAAAATCTGCTTCACCTAATTTTACACCAAAATTAGCTTCAATTGTAACTACTAAGTCTACATAATCTAAACTATCTAAGCCTAAAGTATCTTTTAAATTAGCTTCAGAAGTAATTAAATCTCCATCAACCTCAAATTCATCAACTAAAAATCCATTAGTAATCTCTATAATTTCTGCTTTACTCATTTTTATTTTTTAAATTTTTTAACAATTAATGCTGAATTTGTCCCACCAAACCCAAATGAATTTGACAAAAATATATCAATTTTTTTATTTAATGTAGAAGAAACAATATTTATTTTCTTTGAATCTTCATCTGGATTTTCAAAATTTATATTTGGCGCTACAAATGAATTTTCCATCATTATAGTAGAGTAGATTAGCTCGCTTGCTCCTGCCATCCAACATTCGTGACCTGTCATAGATTTTGTAGAACTTACTGGAGTGTTACATTCACCAAAAATTTCAAAAATTGCTTTTGCTTCGTTTGCATCTCCAACTGGTGTTGATGTTGCATGAGCATTGATATAATCAATATCTGATGGTTGTAAATCAGCTTGCTCTAACGCTCTTTTCATTGCTGTTGCCGGTCCTTCCATATTTGGAGTAGAAATATGACCTCCGTTTGAAGAAAAACCATATCCCATAACTTCTGCAATAATTGGCGCTCCTCTTTTAACTGCAGATTCGTAACTTTCTAAAATTAATGTTGCGCCACCACCACTGGGTATTAAACCATTTCTTGAGACATCAAATGGTCTTGAAGCTTTTGACGGATTTTCTTCATCTGGCGAAAAAACACCTAAACCATCAAAACTAGCCATTGCGTATTTATTAATTTCTTGAGCTCCACCGCAAATAATCATTTCTTGAAGTCCGCTTTTTATTAAATGATAACCTAAACCAACTGAATGCGAACCACTTGCACATGCAGCACTTATAGTTAAGTTAATTCCTCTTAATCTAAATATAGTAGAAAGATTCATTGTAACCGTAGAGTTCATGGATTTAAAAATAGCTCCAGAACCTATTAATGTAGTATCTTTTTTTTCTCTAATAATATCTGTAGCTTCGATAATTGCCATTGAAACACTATCGTTACCGTACAAGATACCTACTTCATTATCATCAAAATAGCTATCTTCAATTTTAGCATTTTTTAATGCTTCAATTGTAGCCATGTAAGCGTATTCGGTTTCCTCACCTATACTTATTCTTTGTCTTCTACTTAATAAATTTTTTAAATCTGGTCTTGGAACCATACCAGATAAAGCAGAACGAAAACCAAATTCTTTACGCTCTTCATCATATTTAATTCCTGATTTACCTTCATATAAAGATTGCTTCACTTCTTCTAAAGAAGTTCCTATACAAGAATAAATTCCCATTCCAGTTATTACAACTCTTCTACTCATCAAATAATAATTTATGAATAAATACCACCATTTATATTAATAATTTCACCTGTGATATAACCTGATTTTTTTGAAACTAAAAAACTCACTAAATCAGCAACTTCATCTGCTTCACCAAAACGATTTGCAGGTACCATTTTAATTAACTCTTTTTCATCTAAATTACTCGTCATATCTGTACGAATAAAACCTGGAGCAACTGCATTTACAGTAATATTTCGTTTTGCAACTTCTTGCGCAAGCGCTTTTGTTGCTGCAACAACAGCTCCTTTTGCAGCAGAATAATTGGTTTGACCTGGTGTTCCTTTTACTCCAGAAACAGAAACCATATTTACTATTCTACCGTATTTATTACGCAACATTTTTTGGATGAAAAAATTAGTTACGTTGAAAAATCCATTCAAACTTGTGTTGATTACTTTTGACCAATCTTCTGGTGTCATCCACATGAAAAGTCCGTCTTTAGTAATTCCTGCATTATTCACAATTACCTCAACAATAGCTTCAGGGTTAGCTTCTTGCCATTTTGTTAAAACAGATGAAACCTCTTCAAAATTTGTTACATCAAATTGAATAATTTCTCCTGTTGCTCCTTTTTCTTGTATTGCTTTTAAAGTTTCATTTGCAGCATCTGCATTTGATTGGTAATTTATCAAAATATGATAATTACTATCTTCTGCTAATTTTTGGCAAATTGCGCTACCAATTCCTCTAGAACCACCTGTTACTAATGCACACTTCATATATTTTATTTTTGAAATAATTCTGCGTTTTCAAACCACTGATTTCCTAATACTGAACCATCAGTTTTTAAATAACCCCAACTTTTATCTTTTTTGACTCTAGCAATTCCTGCTACGAATCCTTTTTCTTCTTTTCTAAAAATACCAAAACCACCAGCTGTTATTTGATAATTTGTTGGAATTACTAATTTTCCATTTACATCAATAAATCCCCATTCTTTATTTTTAACTGGTGCTAAACCGTCAGCACTAAAAACCTCAGCATCTTCATATACATAATCTACTATGACGATGCCTTTTTTATTAACAAATCCCCATTTTTTACCAACTGCAACTGGTGCTAAATCTTTATAAAAACTTTTTGCTTTATCAAATTTGGCTTCAATAACCCAATTCCCTTTTGTGTCGATAAAACCTATTTTTTTATCTTTTCTAGCATAAGTAACCTCTTGGCCGTTAAAATCCCAAATTTTATCTACTCCTGCAACTGGCACAAAACCAGTTGAATGAATTACACCAAAATCATCACCTTTTCTTCCCCAAGTCATATTGTTTGAATACTCTCCTATTTCTTGATATTCTAATGGTACAATTACTTTCCCATCTTTATTTATAATTCCCCATTTATCGTTATCTCTAACTCTTGCAAAATTTCCGTCAAAAGATTTAATAACATCATATTTAGGTTGTAAAACTGTTTCCCCTTTAATATTAATAAGCCCAATTTTATCACCTTGTTTTATAAAGGCAATTCCATCTTCAAAATCGTAAAGTTTATCTGACGAAGGCATTTTTAAAGTTTCTCCTTTTTTGTTGATATAAATCCATTGCTTGTCTTTTTCTACCACACAAACTCCATTATCAAAATATTTAACATTTGAAAATTGTGGTTTAATAACAAAAGTTCCTTTATTATCAATAAAACCCCATTGACCATTTTCTTCTACTGCAGCTAAACCGTCAGAGAAGTTTTTTGCTACTTTAAATTTAGGCTGAATTACAAAATCTCCAGATTTTGATATGTATCCAAATTTTCCATCTTTTCTAATTAAAGCAATTTCTTGTGCAAGAATAGTTTGGGAAATTAAAATCAATAATAAAAATATCTTTTTCATTTTCAAAAGGAATTTAATTATTTTACTTCATTAAATAATCTTTAACTTGCTGTACAAAAGGGTACATTACTTGATCTTCTTTAAAAGTTGGTATTATTTTTCTTACTTCGTTATACATTTCTTTTGTAACAGACGAAATTTCATTTTTAAATTCTAAAGCATCAATAGCTTGTACAATTGTTATTAACTCAATTGCTAAAACTTCAAAAGCATTTTCAATTACTTTACTTGTAATTACAGCTGCATTTGTTCCCATACTTACAATATCTTGGTTATCATTATTGTTAGGAATACTATGAACATACATAGAGTTTGAAAGCATTTGGTTTTCGGCAGTAGTTGAAGTTGCGGTAAACTGTACTCCTTGCATTCCAAAATTAAAGCCTAGTGTACCTAAGTTTACAAATGGAGGCAAAATTTCATTAATTTTTGAATTTAACAGATAATTCAATTGGCGCTCAGACAACATTGAAAGCTTTGTTACCACAAGCTTTAATTTATCCATTTCTAGTGAAATATAATCTCCGTGAAAATTACCGCCATGGTAAACATGTTTATTTTTAACATCAACTATTGGATTATCATTAGCCGAGTTAATTTCGTTTTCTAATACTTTTGCCACTTCATTTATAGTATCTAAAACTGGTCCTAAAATTTGAGGAACACATCTAAGTGAATAATACTCTTGTACTTTCTCTTTAAACACTTCTTCTTTATTTTCTCCTGAATAAAGATGCTCTTCTCTTTTCCTAACTAGTTTACTGTCTTTTAAATTTGTACGCATTCTATTTGCAATTTCTTGCTGTCCAAAATGACGTTTTGTATTATTTAATTCAGAAGATAAATGATCATCATAAGCTTGAACAATTTCGTTAATTGCACAAGAACATTTAATTGACCAATCCAATAATTTTTCAGCATTATTAACATTTACAATTCCTATTCCTGTCATTACAGAAGTTCCATTCATCAAAGCTAAACCTTCTCTAATTTCCACTTGAATAGGTTCTAGTTTTTCAATTTCAAAAACTTCCTTAGTTTGTCTTCTTTCTCCTTTATAGAAAACTTCACCTTCACCAATTAAAGTTAATGCCAAATGAGCTAACTGAACTAAATCTCCACTTGCTCCTACTCCACCATGTTCAAAAATAAGAGGTGTAATATCTCTATTTATAAATTCTTTCATTAAATGAATTACAGAAGGATGAACTCCTGAATTACCTAGAGAGAGTGTATTTAAACGAGCTAAAATTGCTGATTTAACATTTATAGGACTTAAAGGTTTTCCTGTACCAGATGAATGACTTCTAATTAAATTATATTGTAATTGAATTCTATCTTCATCTTTGATTCTATATTGAGCCATTGGTCCAAAACCAGTATTTACTCCATATATAACCTTGTTTGTAGAAAATTCTTTTAAAAAATTAAAGCTCTCCATTACACGGTTTTGAACCGCATCACTTACTTCAACTTCTTTATTTTCAAAAACTATCGTTTTAAATTCCTTTAAACTCAAATACTCATTAATAATACTCATTCAATTATACTATTTATTAGCAGAAAACTTGTCTTCTGCTTTTTTATTTAAAATTTATGTGCTTAATTTGATGTGGCAAATATAATATAATTAAAAATAAAAATAGAGAATTAATGACTAAAGAAGAAGTAGATGTTTTAATTATAGGTGCGGGCCCTTCGGGTTGTGTTTCTTCGTCTTTTTTACATAAAAACAACATTAAAGTTAAAGTTGTTGAAAAAACTAAATTTCCACGACTTGTAGTAGGCGAAAGTTTAATTCCTAGAGTTATGGATCATTTTGATGAAGCTGGCTTATTACCTGCTTTAAACAAAATGAATTTTGAAAAAAAATTAGGCGCAAGATTCATTAGAGGTGAAGAAATTTGTGTTTTTGATTTTAGTAAAAAATTTGGCGAAGGTTGGGATTGGACTTGGCAGGTTCCAAGAGCCGATTTTGATAAAACACTAGCTGACGAAGTAATTAATAAGGGAATTGATTTAGAATTTGAAGCCGAAGTAACTGCTGTTAGATTTGAAGGAACAAACTCAATTACTACAGTTAAATCTAAAAACGGAGAAGTTAAAGAAATTCACGCTAAACACATTATAGACTCTAGCGGATATGGTAGAGTTTTACCTCGTTTGTTAGATTTAGATACGCCTTCTGGTTTAGATCCACACTCTTCTATTTTTTCACATGTTGTAGATGTTAATCGACCTGAAGGTGAAGAAGGTACTTTAATTTCATTTGATATTTTAGAAACTGAAGTATGGTTATGGGTTATTCCATTTTCAAATGGAAATACAAGTCTTGGTATTGTAGCACCTACTACTTATATAAATTCGCTTTCAGAAAATAAAGACAATGCAGAAGCCTTAAGAAATGCTATTCAATTATCTGAATTTTATATTAAAAGATTTGGTAATACAGAATTTCTTTTTGAACCAATAAAATTAGAAAACTATTCTCGATCTGTTAAGAAAATGTACGGCGATGGTTTTGTTTTAACCGGAAATAGTTCTGAATTTTTAGATCCAGTTTTTTCATCGGGAGTAGCTTTTGCTACCGAATCTGGAATGTTAGCTGCAAAATTAATTATTAAAGAATTAAATGGCGAAAAAGTAGATTGGGAAATAGAATATTCCAAATACATGAAAGATGGAATTGGTGTTTTTACAACTTATGTAAAAGAATGGTATACCGGAAATTTACAAACCTTATTTTTCCACCAACCTGAAAACCCTGAAGTAAAAGAAAAAATATGTGCTGTTTTAGCCGGTTATGTTTGGAATAAAGAAAATTCTTTTGTTAAAAAACACGACAATGTTATTAAAAACATGGCTTATATGATTAATCTTGAAAAAGAAAAACAACAATAAAAAAAAACCTAGTATAATACACTAGGTTTTTTTATTCTTTTATTTATAAAAATCGTTTAAGTTGAATTGATAAGTTTTTAGCTAATTTTTCATAAGCATTTGTTACTCTACTGCTTAAATTATTATTAAAATGTTCTTTTTCAATTCCAATTACTTTTTCAAACATAACCTTCGTAAGAACTTTATTTGGGTTGTTTGTTTCAAAAACTGAAATGATTACTGAAATTTTTGAAGGCTCCATAAAGTATCCTGGATAAATCCAAACAGTACTTATGTTCATTGTATACTTAGTTTCATTGTTTTCTAAAAGTATAATTTCTCCATTAGAAAAACGATTATTAAAATAACTTATAAAAGCTGGTTGATATTTAGATGTTCTGCTTTCAAACCATTCTTTTTTAAATTCTTCTGCCTTTCCTTCTTCATTTTTTCTTTTATCCATTTTTTCATTCAAATACATCTCTTCTGATGCATATCCATGAACTTCAATATGTGAATAATCAAACGTAATATTATACTCTGAAATTCCTTTTAGATTTTTAAGATTACCACTTATTGTTTTATAGCGCTGAGCAAAACTAAATGATGAGATAAGAACAATAAATAATAACGTAGACTTTTTCATTATTGAATTTTAAAAAAACGAAAATAAAAAAAGCCTAGTAATAATTACTAGGCTTTTTAAAATTATTTAAAAAAAATTATTTTACATTTTTCAAAATTAATGCTGCTAATGTTTTTCCTGTTTTAGCAAAACCTTCTCTAATTCTATCTTCATTACTAAATGATCCGCCAAAAACATCTCCAGGTGCGTTTTCACTAGTTAATTCTAATAAAACATTACTTCTGTTTGCAGTTTCAACAAAACGTAAAACTGTAGTTACTTTAGCTCCTTTTTTAGCCATAACAACGTTATAACCTGGGTACATCCAAACAACATCAACAATTAAAGTATATTTAGCACTTTTTAAACCTTCTTGAAAAGTAAGATCTTTCTTCTTTTTAGTCAAAACAATATTTACTAATTCAGTAAATTTTGG
>PKEA01000051.1 GCA_002862805.1 Flavobacteriaceae bacterium
TAGGAGTGATAAATCCTGACGCTCCTTTTAAAGTTGTTATTGAAGGCCATGCTGATGAAATTGCATGGTATGTAAATTACATTTCTGATGATGGTTTTATTTATGTTATTAGAAATGGAGGAAGTGACCATATGATTGCTCCTTCTAAAAGAGTTCATATTCATACTAAAAAAGGAATTGTAAAAGGAGTTTTTGGTTGGCCTGCCATTCATACCAGAAATAAATCTAAAGAAGAACCAGCTAGAATAGACAACATCTTTATTGACTGTGGATGTAACACTAAAGAGGAAGTTGAAAAAATGGGAGTTCATGTAGGTTGTGTTATAACTTATCCTGATACTTTTGAAATTTTAAACGAAAATAAATTCATTTGTAGAGCGATTGACAATAGAATGGGTGGATTTATGATTGCTGAAGTTGCTCGTTTATTAAAAGAAAACAAAAAGAAATTACCATTTGGTTTATACATTGTAAACTCAGTACAAGAAGAAATTGGTTTAAGAGGCGCAGAAATGATTACTCAAACTATTAAACCAAATGTTGCTATTGTTACAGATGTTTGCCATGATACCACTACTCCAATGATTGATAAAAAAATTGAAGGCGATTTAAAAATGGGGAACGGTCCTGTTATTGCATATGCTCCGGCCACTCAAAATAAATTACGTGAAATGATTGTAGACACAGCAGAAGAAAACAAAATTCCGTTTCAACGTAACGCATCTTCAAGAGCTACTGGTACAGATACTGATGCTTTTGCTTATAGTAATGGCGGTGTTGCTTCTGCATTAATTTCTTTACCACTTCGTTATATGCACACTACTGTGGAAATGGTTCACAGAGATGATGTTGAAAATGTAATTAAATTAATTTATGAAAGTTTGTTGAAAATTGAAAACAACGAAACCTTTTCATATTTTAAATAAAAATAAAAAAGCCGAGAATTAAGTTTCTCGGCTTTTTTGTTTAATATCCTATTTTAATTATCTCACTATAATTTTCTTAGTTGTTCTATTTGTCTCATTTGAAATTTCTATCAAATACATTCCTGATTGAAGCTCTAGTGGAATTCTAACTTCATTTTCGAAGTTAACTTCTTTTACTTTTTGACCAGTAATTGTAAAAATTTCTGCTTTAGCAGTACCGTTTATACCTGATAAAATTACATAATCAGATGTTGGGTTTGGATAAACCAATACAGATGCAGTAAAAACATCTTGATTTGATAATGTATTACAAGGGTAAGTTTGTCCAAAATTTGATCCAAAAATGATATCCACAAGACATGGATTATCAATAAAAGGGTTTCGGTTATTTTGCCAAGTATAAATATAATTGTTTCTATTCATTTCAAAATCATCTGGAGGATCTTGTTGATGCCATGATAATAAAGTTGCTAAATCTCCAATATTTCCAGAAGGCGTAAAACCATCTGATAGGTATTCACTCGGACTTCCATTAACTACATTTAGACCATTAAATCTAACCGCCATATAAAACAAAGCTCTTGCAACATCTCCTTTCCAAGAACCTAAAGTTCCTGTTGGTCCATTATAATCCGTTGCACTTGCAACATTAGAATAGTTTTTATTATTTCGAGATGAGTTTTCTTGACCATTTGCAACACGTATATGGTGTGCGTCTGAAACTCCGTCAACAGTTGTTACTGCACTAGTATTTGTATAAACACTTATTCCATCAGCAGTATCTCCCATAGCGGTTTCAAAACCACCACGAGATTGAGCAAAAATATGTTCACGATTCCATTTTCCTATAATACTACTTGAGTTTTGTTGGTCTAACTTAGCCATTGGCTCTTCTCTGTATAAAGCCCAAACTTGATTATTATTCTCAGGATTTCTATCGGCTGTGTTTAATATTTCCCATATATCCGCATAACTATGTAATCTAACTACTCCAAACTCAGCAATAATATCTTGAACGGCTTGCTTTAATGTGGAACCAGATAATCCATTTAATGAATCATAATATCCAACAGGAGCAGTACTTGAAACTATTCCATAAGTAGGAGTTGTAGGTTTTCCAAAGTTTTGGAATTGAAAATCATTATCATAAATCCTAACAATTATATTGTCATTATTTATGACATATTCAGATGGAACAGATTGTAAATCAATTAACATTTCTTCATCTCCCTCATCAGTACTGTCATCATTAAGTACTATTAAGGCAGATGCAGAATCAAAACCAACTGGGATTACAGCTGTTAAATCAGTAGCTGATGTGTAATCATTAACCATAAAATTACCATTAACAATAGAAAAGTTAATTACAAGGTTTGATCCAGTTACAACAGAGCTAGTATTAAATGTTACATAAAAACTCTCCCCTTCATTATAGGATACTTGTGGAACAGATACCGAAATATAATTTAAAACCACACCTGAACCATCATTGTTTGCGCCTGGAGTTGGAGTTTTAGATTCCCATGTGCCATCATTTTTACGCTGAGAAGAACGAGGATGTGTTGTTGTTTCATTAGTGAATTTAGTTGCTGGAATTCCTAAAGCAGCCATTAAAGTTGTAGGTTGTGTTGAACTTGTTGAATAAGCAATAGCATCAATTAAATTTGAGGTTGTTGCTGGAGTGTTTACAGGGAAATCAGTGTCATTTCCTAAATAAATTGCTACAACATCAGGTCCATTTTGAATTGTACTATTAGTAAATATAGCTGCTGATGAAGGAGGCGGAGAAACTGCTGAGTTTCCAAAATGAATAATTCCATTGATATCTGTAGTAAACCCATCTAAATCAATAGCAAAATAACTTAAATTATTTGTTTCATTATAAAAAACTAAAACATAACCGTCTAAGGGTAAATTAGCCGAGGTAGACTTTAATTCGACAAATTCTGTTGTATCAAAACCTGAATTATCTGCATCAATTTCATTTATATAAACTTGTGAAAAAGAAAAATTAAATAAAAGTAATGTTAATACTGAAAGTAATTTTTGGAGCATAATTTTCTTTTTTTATTCAAAAATACATAATTCATACGGAAAACCTCATTATTTAAGAGTAATTAACAAAAAAGGGGGAAATCTTTATTTATTTTTAAAATTTAACTTACAATTATGAATGGATTGACGCAACTTTTTCATAAAATTGTACTCTTAAGTAAAAACCCCATTTGAAACCAAATTATTATATATATCTACTCATTCTTGTACCAATAATTTGTTTGGCTCAACATAGTTCTGATTTTAAAATGAGAATTAATGTAGAAGAACATAAAGTTGATGTTCAGCAAAATTTAATTTATTTTAATTCATCAAAAGACACGATTTATACAATTGTTTTAAATGATTGGAATCATTCATTTTCTTCTAAAAATTCATTGTTAGGAAATAGGTTTTCTGATGAGTTCATAAGATCTTTTCACTTAGCAAGTGATGAAGACAGAGGGTTTACAGATATAAAAAATATAATTGATAATAATTTTAATACTCTTTATTGGAAAAGAAACGAAAAGCAAATAGATATTATTGAAATTGAGCTTGAAACTCCTATCCTTCCTAATTCTAGCCAAAAATTAAATTTATTATACAGTATAAAATTACCTAATGAAAAATTTTCAAGATATGGATTTAATAATGAAGGTAAACTTTATTTTAAGAATTGTTTTTTAAACCCTGCTATATATCAAAACGGAAAGTTTGTTAAACAAAGTAACGTTAATTTAGAAGATATTTTCAACGCCTCGTCAAACATTAGTGTTAGTTTAGATATTCCGTTAAAATATTCATTTGCATCAAATTTAAACACTATTGAAGAAACAAAATCTGATAAATATGCAACTTATAATTTAGTAGGTGAAAACAAAAAAGATTTAATCCTTATAATAAGCCCTGAGTCAGAATCAACAATCTATAAAAATGAATATATTGAAGTAAGTTCGAGCATTAACAAAACAAGACTTAATGATATTCAAAAAACCCTAATAATTGATAGAATAACCCGATTTGTTCATGAAAAAATTGGTCCCTCAAATTCTTCAAAAATTTTAGTTTCTCAAGAAGATTACAATAAAGAACCATTTTATGGTTTAAGCCAATTGCCTGCATTTTTAAGCCCTTTTTCAGATGAAAACTTATTTGAATTAATGTTTTTAAAAACATATATTAATGCTTATTTAAATGAAAACTTAAACTTAAATCACAGAAAAGAAAACTGGATTTATGATGGAATTCAAACCTTTCTAATGATGCAATATATTGATGAATATAATGCCGATTTAAAAATGATGGGAAGCTTGTCTAGATTTAAAATTTTAAAATCTTATAATTTAATTAATTTAGATTTTAACCAGCAGTACAACTATTTATACATGCTAATGGCAAGAAAAAATTTAGACCAACCATTAGCAGAAAGAAAAGATCGCCTTATTAAGTTTAATGAAAGAATTGCAAACAAATATAAAGCTGGTCTGTCTTTTAAATATTTAGATAGTTATTTAGAAAATGAAATTGTCCTACAGTCAATTAAAGAATTTGTAGCGTTAAACAACCATATTCAAACTAGTAAATATGATTTTGAATATATCTTAAACCAAAATTCCACAAAAAAAATTGATTGGTTTTTCGAAACACTTATAAACTCTAGGAAACTTATAGATTATAAATTTGGAAAAGTTTCAAAAACAAATGAAAAACTAACGGTTAATATTGTAAATAAAACCAAAACTAATGTTCCTATTTCATTATATCAATTAAAAAATGACAGTATCGTAGGTAAATTTTGGTTAGATAATATAAAAACCGACTCAACATTTGTTTTTGAAAGAAATGGTGCTGACAAAATTGCTTTAAATTATTTAAATGAAGTTCCAGAATATAATTTAAGAAATAATTGGAAATCACTAAAAGGCTTCTTTTTTAACAATAGACCTATAAAATTTAATTTTTACAAGGATTTAGAAGAACCATATTATAATCAGGTTTTTTATGTTCCTGAATTTGAATTTAATATTTATGATGGTTTAGCTTTTGGAATGCGATTAAACAATAAATCAATGTTAAACAAACCATTTACATTTAGTGTTACACCTTTTTATTCTCCAAAAACAGGAACATTGGTAGGAAAATTTAATGGTATAGTTGAACAAAATGTTAGAGATGAAGGAAGGTTATACAGAATAAGATATATCGTTTCTGGTAGTCAGTTTCATTATGCAGAAAATGCAGCCTATACTAATTTAAATCCAACAGTTCAATTACTCTTCAGAGATAAAGATTTTAGGACAAATAAAACTGAATTTGTTCAATTAAAGCAATTATATATAAACAGAGAAAAAACTGATTTTTTACTTGATAAAAACACTGAAAATTATAATCTATTTAATTTTAAATATGGAAATTTTCAATCAGAAGCCACAAAACATTATAGCTTAACAACTGATTTACAGGTCGCTAACTCTTTTGGTAAAATTTCAACCGAAATTCATTATCGAAAATTATTTGATAATAACAGAAGATTAAGTTTAAGATTATATGCAGGAACTTTTCTTTACAGAAGTACAACTTCAGAATTTTTTAGTTTTGGTTTAGATCGCCCTACTGATTACATGTTTGAACACAGCTATTTAGGTAGAAGTGAATCAACTGGTATTTTTAGTCAAGAATATGTTTACGCTGAAGGTGGATTTAAATCTAAATTAGATACCCGCTATGCTAATCAATGGATGACCACTTTTAATGCATCATTTAATGTTTGGAATTGGATTCAGGTTTATGGAGACATGGGCTTATTAAAAAACAAATTCGCACCAACAAAATTCGTATACGACTCCGGAATTCACTTAAATTTAGTACCTGATTATTTCGAATTATTCTTACCGGTGTATTCATCAAATGGATATGAATTAAATACTAATAATTATGGTGAAAAAATTCGTTTTATAGTTACATTAACCCCAAAAACATTAATTTCTCTATTCACAAGACGTTGGTTTTAAACAAGTAATTCCTTAAATAATTATATTTTTATCAACAAAACAAACAATTATAATGGTTTTATTATCATATTCTTAATGTATTTAATGAACAAATGATAATTATTAATTAACCCAATTGTTTGATATTGCTTTATATCTACTAATTAATTACATTTGTAAAATATCAAATATTTCATACTATGAGCAAAACTGCGACTAAAGAAGTTTTATCTTTTGAAGATTTTAAAAAAGAAGTATTAAACGATTACAAAATTGCTACAATTAGTAGAGAATGTAGTCTTTTAGGACGTAGAGAAGTTTTAACTGGTAAAGCAAAATTTGGAATCTTTGGTGATGGAAAAGAAGTTCCACAACTTGCTTTAGCTAAAGCTTTTCAAAATGGCGATTTCCGTTCTGGTTATTACCGCGATCAAACTTTTATGATGGCAATTGGAGCCATGAATATTGAGCAATTTTTCGCAGGATTGTATGGTCATACTGATATTAATTTTGATCCAATGAGTGCTGGTAGACAAATGGGAGGACATTTTGCAACTCATAGTTTAGATGAAAAAGGAAATTGGAACAATTTAACGGCTCAAAAAAATTCAAGTGCCGACATTTCGCCTACTGCTGGTCAAATGCCACGTTTATTAGGCTTAGCACAAGCTTCAAAAATATTTAGAAACGTAAAAGGGTTAGAAAAGCACACTCAATTTTCAAATGAAGGAAATGAAGTAGCTTGGGGAACAATTGGTAATGCTTCAACTTCTGAAGGGTTATTTTTTGAAACCATTAATGCTGCTGGAGTTTTACAAGTACCAATGGTAATGAGTGTTTGGGATGATGAATATGGTATTTCAGTTCATGCGCGTCATCAAACTACAAAAGAAAACATTTCTGAAATTTTAAAAGGTTTTCAACGTGAAGAAGGTACAAATGGATATGAAATTTTACGTGTTAAAGGTTGGGATTATCCAGCATTAGTAGAAACATACCAAAAAGCTTCTAAAATAGCACGTACAGAACATGTACCAGTTTTAATTCATGTCAATGAGTTAACACAACCACAAGGGCATTCTACTTCTGGAAGTCATGAAAGATATAAAGATACTGACCGTTTAGCATGGGAAGCAGAATATGACTGTTTAGCACAAATGCGACTTTGGATGATTGCTAATAATATTGCAACTGAAGAAGAAATAATTGAAATTGACAACGCATCTAAAAAAGAAGTTTTAGAAGGTAAAAAAGCAGCTTGGATTTCTTTTACAGCTCCTTTTAAAGCAGAACAACAAGAATTAGTTAGTCTTTTAAACACAATTGCTGCTTCAAGTCCAAATAAAATATTTATCGAAAAATACTCAAACGATTTAGCTTCAATCAAAGAGCCCATTCGTAAAGAAATCTTAACAACTGCTCGAAAAGTATTGCGCTTAATTGTAAAAGAAAGCGGAAAGACTCAATTGGCAGCTTGGATTACTACTTATACCAATAAGATCCAACCAAAATTCAGTTCACATTTATTTTCTCAATCTGATAAAAATGTAGCTTCAGTAAAAGAAGTTCAACCAACTTATGACGCAAGTGCAGAAGATGTAGATGCTCGTTTAGTTTTACGTGATAACTTTGACGCTATTTTTGAGAAACATCCTGAAACTTTAATTTTTGGAGAAGATGCCGGAACTATTGGTGATGTTAACCAAGGTTTGGAAGGAATGCAAGAAAAATACGGAGAATATCGTGTAGCAGATGCTGGAATACGTGAAGCTACAATTTTAGGTCAAGGAATTGGAATGGCAATGAGAGGTTTACGACCAATTGCTGAAATTCAATACTTAGATTATTTGTTGTACGCTATTCAAATCATGAGTGATGATTTAGCTACGTTACAATATAGAACAAACGGAAGACAAAAAGCTCCATTAATTATAAGAACTCGAGGACATCGTTTAGAAGGAGTTTGGCATTCTGGTTCACCAATGGGAATGATCATTAATGCAATTCGTGGAATTCATGTTTTAGTTCCTAGAAATATGACTAAAGCCGCAGGTTTTTACAATGCTTTATTAGAAACTGACGAACCCGCATTAGTAGTTGAGTGTTTAAATGGGTATCGTTTAAAAGAAAAAATGCCAACTAATTTAGGCGAATTCAAAACACCAATTGGTGTGGTTGAAACTATTAAACAAGGAACTGACATTACTTTAGTATCTTACGGATCAACTCTTCGTTTAGTAGAACAAGCTGCGAACGAATTAGAAAGTGTAGGAATTAGTGCTGAAATTATAGATATTCAATCGTTATTACCTTTTGACATTAATCATGATATTGTAAAAAGTATTGCTAAAACAAATCGATTATTAGTTATTGACGAAGATGTTCCTGGTGGAGCAAGTGCTTATATTTTACAACAAATTATCGAAAACCAAAAAGGATACAAACATTTAGATAGTGAGCCGCAAACGTTAGCTTCTCAAGCACACAGACCCGCTTATGGTACTGATGGAGATTACTTCTCTAAACCAAGTACAGAAGATATTTTTGAAAAGGTTTATGCTATTATGAATGAAGCAAATCCTACAAAATATCCAAGTTTATACTAATATAAACTTTATAAAATAAAATAAAAAAAGAGGCTAAAAAGCCTCTTTTTTTATTTTATATCTCTTTTAAAACTTCAATAAAGAAATCAATTTCTTCTCTAGTATTAAAATGACTGAATGAAATCCTTAAATTAGGAAATTTTTGTTCTTCTAAAGTTAAAAATTCTGCTAAAACATGAGAAGGTTTTATGCTTCCACTTTGGCAAGCACTTCCTCTAGAAACTGCAATTCCTTTCATATCTAAGGCAAAAAGTAACATAGACGATTTTGAAGCATCAATTGGCAACATTACATTTAAAATATTATATAAAGTATTATTTCCGTTTACTTTTAAATTAGGAAAAAGAGTCCGTAATTTAGACAAACAATACGATTGCAAATCTAATATTGTCTTTTTATTTGCTTCCAAATTATCAACAGATAACTCAAGAGCTTTTGCCATTCCTACTACTTGATGCACAGCTTCAGTTCCTGCACGAAGGCCTTTTTCTTGCTCTCCTCCATAAATCATTGGCTGAATAGTTAACCCTTTTTTAATGTAAGCAAAACCAATTCCTTTTGGACCGTGAAACTTATGAGCTGTTGCTACTGCAAAATCAATTGGTAATTCATGTAAGTTTAAATCAATTTTTCCAATAGATTGAACAGTATCACAATGAAACAAAGCTTTAGCTGCAATACACAACTTCCCTACTCTTTCAACATCTAAAATAGTTCCTATTTCATTATTTACATGCATTAACGAAACAAGAGTTGGTTTTACTTCATGAAGTAATTTTGCCAAATGCAAATAATCAATTTCTCCAGTAGGAAGTATGTCAATAAATGTAACTTCAATATTGTTTGTTTTATGTAAATGCTGAATGGTATGTAAAGTAGCGTGGTGTTCAATTTTTGAAGTAATGATTCTTTTAACCCCTAAATCTTGAACTGCACCTTGTAAAATTAGATTAGTCGCTTCCGTAGCATTTGCCGTAAAAATAAGTTCAGCAGCTTGTATGTGTAATTGTTTTGCAATGCTTTTACGAGCAGTTTCAAGTAGGTTTTTAGCAGTTCTACCAAAACTATGAGTTGATGATGGATTTCCAAAATTATTTTGTAAAACAAACATCATAGATTCAATTACCTCAGGATAAAGAGGTGTCGTTGCAGCATTGTCTAAATATATTTTTTTCATATTTTCATTTTCAAAAAACAAAGATAAGAAAGTAAGCTTAATCTAAATTTATTAAAGCATAACTTAGATTAACTAAAAAAGCGAGAAATAAACTTTCTCGCTTTTTAATTGTTGTTATTCTATTAATGAGAAACTTCTGCTTCAATAGTATCTACATCAATTCCTTGTTTTTTAAGAATTCCTTTAACCATAAAGGCGAATAAAGTAAGATATCCAAAACAAACAACCGCAATTATGTATGACTCATGAATTCCAATAATATCTGCTAATTTTCCTTGAATTGGTGGGATAATTCCCCCTCCTAATATCATCATGATTAAAAATGCAGAACCTTGTGATGTGTATTTTCCTAATCCTAAAATAGATAAACTAAAAATAGATGGCCACATAATACTACATGCCAAACCTCCAGATAAAAAGGCATAAATTGCAATTGTTCCTGTAGAAAATAAACCTATCAACATTGCAACAATACCAAATAAGCCAAAAATAATTAAAGTACGAGCTGGTTTATCTTTCGTTAAAAAGAAAGCAATTATTTGTAAAACCACACAAACTACATAATAATACAAAGGTTTCATGTCTTTACCTGAAACAATATTTACAGATAAAATTACCGCAAAAGCAACTAACGGAACTACAACAAGTGCTAAAGTTTTTTTTAATCCTGATAAATTAAAAACACTAATAGCTCCAGCCCAACGACCAATCATTAAACTTCCCCAATACATTGAAACATAAGGAGCAATTTCAGAAGATTGTAAACCTCCGAAACTTTCTAATTTTAATAATTCGCCTAAATTACTTCCTATTGCTACTTCAACTCCCACGTATGTAAATATGGCTAACATCCCTAAAACCAATTGAGGGTATTGCATTGCTCCCCAACCTTCAGATTTTTTTCTTGCTGAAAAATAAGAAAAGAAAATTCCTCCTAAAACAACTAAAAACGCTCCAGAAAGCCAATACATTCTCTTCATTTCGATTTTAGTCTTTAAAACAGATAATTTTGCTTCTTTACTTTTTAAATTGCTTAAATAAGCTGAAATTTCATCTCCAGTAAATTTTTTTAATTTTACTTGATTAAGTGGCGTTTTAGCAGTTTTTAACTCATACTCAATAGTCTGAATTACTTTGGCATCGTTACTTTTATAACTTTGAAATACTGGAACAAACATAATTCCTAATAAAATAGTCATCACAACAAGAGTTTTTAATGCTTTATTTGCTTTTTCCATTGGTTCTTTAGAAATTCCGTCAGGTACTTTTTTAGAAAAGTAAAACAAAGCCGCAGAAGCCAAAAATAACAACCCTACTCCAACATATAAATAAATAACTTTATTTAATTCTAAATTAGCAATTTGTTCATCCGTAACTGAAACTGCAGATCCAAATAAAGCAAAACCTACCAAAATTGGTCCAATCATAGTTCCAAAAGAGTTAATTCCTCCTCCAAGATTTACTCTACTTGCTCCAGTTTTTGGATCACCTAATAAAATTGCAAATGGATTTGCAGCTGTTTGTTGTAACGAAAAACCTAATGCAACAATAAATAAACCGGATAACATTCCAATATATAAGTTAGCTTCAACAGCAATAATCATTGCCCCTGCTCCAAGCGCAGAAAATAATAATCCATATACGATACTTTTCTTATAACCCCACGAACTAACAATATCGCTACTTCTTGCTGTTCCCATTATAAACAATATCAATGCGCCTAAATAATAAGCTGTATAGAAAGCAAAATCAATCAACTGTGATTGAAACTGATCTAAACTGAAGTAATGTTTACAAAAAGGGATAAAAATACTATTACCTGCGGCAATAAAACCCCAGAAAAAGAAAACTGTAATTAAAGTATATAATGCAGAATAATTGGTCTGTATTGATTTGGTATTTACTGAATTCATAATTAAATTATAATAAATCTTATTTATATATTTTTGAAGACCTAAAGATAATATTTTTAGCTTTTAACAAACATTTTAGTCTAAATAAAATTATTCGATTAAATTTGCTTCAAATAAGAATAAAAAATATGAAAAAAATTTTTGCTTTATTATTAACAGGTATAATGATTTCATGTGATGACGGCGACATTACTCTACAATCTTTTGATTTTGAATCACAAACAATTCAAAAATGTTCAGAAAATAATTTAATTTTTAAAATTAAAGACGATGAATTATTACTAATTGATATTCCTGAAAGTAGTTTTGTTAATACTGTTACTCCTGATGGAGAGCCTAGAGAAATAACAATTAGCTCATCTAATCAAATCTACTACAGAAAATACTCAGGAAATTTAAGCTCTACTTCAATTTGTTCTACTATTCCACCAGCAAATCCTGTAGTACAAAATGAATGGATTGCAACCGGCGGAACCATTTTGATTGAAACAGACGAACTTTATGATACCGATGAAATAACCGTTATTGGATACACTCATAATATTACTTTTGAAAATGTTAGTTTTTCTAACTCCGACAATACTTTTAGTTTCACCACTTATATTTTTGGAGATTACGAAACTGATCTTTAATTACTATTTAAATTATTAAAAAAAGCTCCAAGATAATCTTGGAGCTTTTTTTATCTATCTACATTTTGTTTGATATAAACTTCAGTTGCGCCAATTCCATATTTTTGATAACTGGCTTCTTTAAAAGTTATACCATCATACTTAGAAAGTAAAAATTCCAACTCCGATTTTAAAACTCCTTCGCCAACTCCGTGTATAAAAACAAGTCTTGGCATACGCTTTCTAATTGCAAAATCTAACTGACCTTTTGCATTATCCATTTGGATATTTAAGATTTCAAAATTAGATAAACCACGGAAGTTTTTTACTAATTTTTCAATGTGTAAATCTACTTCTAAAACAAAATCATCCTTCTTGCTTTTCTTTTCTTTTACAAAAGAGCGCTTTTTTTCTTCCGTTTTATCTTGTAAAACAGAAGTTAAACTTTTAGAAGAGAATACATTATTTAACTCATTGATATTATTAGTTTTAATCAATTCGTTGACAAAATATGTCATCGTAAATCCATCACTTGTTTCAATGGTAATCGATGTGTTTTCAACCTTTACAACAACTCCATCAAAATCATCATCTAATACCGAAACCTTATCTCCTATTTCTAAATTTTGCATACTTCTATTTTTTACTAAAAAACATTATTATATAACTTTATCAAAGATAAAAAAGTTAAAATAAGAACTTGATTTTTGTTTCTTTATTTTAAAAATACTATCCTGTTTTTTACTTCTACTCTAACACTTTTTTACTGCATTTTTTAATCCAAAAAAAATATTTATTTGTTACTCATTTTATTTTTGGCACGCATATTGGATATATCAAAACAAAGAACTCTAAAATAATGGAGTTAATGTTTAACCTTTAAATTATTGTATCATGAAAAAAATTACATTTTTAGTTGCAGGAATATTATTCTTAGGAATCAATGTTGCAAAAGCATCAGATAAAAAGGTTTTAACTGATGACGAAGGAAAAAGTAGATACCATGTAGACTACAGAAATGCTGAACCAATTGTGTTCTTAGAAAGAGGAGTTGAATTTTATATTTTTCCAAACGGAGAGTTTGATTTTAATACAGCTTCAAATTATTATGGAACAAACCCAAGACCAAGAAGTGGAGGAATTAATACTACTTATGGAGCACCTGGAGTTCGTTCAAATTACGGACCTAGAGATAGAGGAATCATAATTGAACATGATTATATGGGAAGAGTAAGACGAGTAGGAAATACATTTATTAACTATGACGCTTATGGAAGAGTAAAAAGAATTGGTAACGTATATATGAAATACAACAGCTTTGCCTTGACTCAAGTTGGTGGATTAAGAATTATTTACGACAGAAGAGGTCGAATCATTGATATTGTAGGGTATGTTAACTATAACAATTCTCATTATAACTACAATCCTGGAAACGGAAATGGTTATGGTAACAATGATCATGATTATGGAAATGACGATAATGACGACGATTACTACTACTATAAAAAAGACGGTACGAAAGCTAAAATGTCTAAAGACGATATAGTAGAAATAAAAAAGAAATAAAAATTACTACATAATGTTAGTAAAGTTGGTTGGTTAGTTTTAAAAGTCCTGTGGAACTGAAAAGTGAAACAGGATTTTTTATGCAATAGAATCTAGCAATTGAACCAAATTTCCCGTAAGTGATTTTCTACTGTATTTTTGTAAACCTACAGCATGAACATTTAAGTTTTTATTCAAAAAAGCTTCAAAATACATAGAAATTTGGCATTTTAAAGCTTCTTTTTCCTCATAAGTAAAGAAAGTCCCTGTATTTGTAGATTTAATAATTTGTTCAAAATCGGCACCAACCGGACCTAAAGCTAAAATTGGTCTATCAGAAACCATATATTCAAACAACTTTCCTGGAATAATACATTTGGTTTCGGGTGAATTTATTTCAATCAATACTAAAACTTGTGAAGATTTTTGTTCTTGTAAAGCTTTTTCGTGTGAAACATAACCTAATAAATTCATGTATTGTTCTAAATTATGCTCTTTTATTGCTAAAATAACTTCATTACTAACTGCTCCAATTAATTTAAGTTCGAAATATGAAGCAAATAAGGCGTTTTCAGAGACTAACTCACTTAAAACTTCCCACAACACTATTGGATTTCTTTCGGAAAGCAGCGATCCTATATGCGCTAATGTGAATTTTTCATCTTTAGCTTTTGGAATTGATTTCTCAACATCATATCCATTTGTAATAACAGAAATAGGTTTTGAAGTAATTGCATCAAACTCTTTTTTAGTAGTTGGAGAAGTGACAATAATTGAATTGCATGAATTTAAAACCTCTTTTTCAAATGATTTATGCTTTTTTGCAGCCCAATTACTCAATTTTAATTCTTTATGATAACCAATTGTTGTCCACGGATCTCTAAAGTCAGTTATCCAATTAATTTGCATTTCTTTTTTTAGTTGTAAACCAATTAAATGCAAACTATGAGGCGGTCCAGTTGTAATTACAGTATCAATATTATTTTCAACTAAATACTTTTTCAAGTAATTTACCGATGGTTTTACCCAAAAAACTCTTGCATCAGGAATAAAAACGTTTCCACGAATCCAAAGCATTGCTTTTTCAACAAATGATTGTTTCTTTTTATTTGGAATAATCCCTGAACTGATGTCCTTTGTTTTCTTTTTTGAAAAAACAGAAGCAAAAGCGTAAGGTTCAAATATTTTATTTTTTACAATAATTGCATTTTCAGAAACTTCACTCAATAATTTTTCATCCATTAACGGATACGTTGGGTTTTCTGGAATATAAACATGTGGCTCGTAACCAAAATCAGGTAAATATTTTACAAATTTTAACCAACGCTGTACTCCTGGTCCACCTGCTGGCGGCCAATAATAGGAAACAATGAGTATTTTTTTTGAAGAACTAATGATTATTTGTTTTTCTTATTTTCAAAATACAATCCACCAATTATTATTAAAATCATTCCTATTGAACTTATTAAAGCAATTGTACTTCCTGTTTTCACTACTTCAGGCTCAAATTTAAATTCAATTGTATGTTTTCCGGCAGGAATTTGCAATGCTCTTAAAACATAATTTACATTTAAAATCTCTGCTTCATTACCATCAATTGTTGCTTTCCATCCGTTTTTATAATACATCTCAGAAAACACAGCTAAACCTTCATTTGAATTATTAGAAGTGTATTTTAAATGATTTGGTTTATTAACATTTAACTTTATAGTTGCCACAGTATCTTTAGTAAATGAAGTTTTTTCAATTTTAAAGTCTTTTTTATTTACAACTGCAACATTTTTAGAATCCAAACCATTCAAAGCTTTCATTTCTTCGTCTGGAGAATTTACCGTTATCACTTTTTCAACAAACCAAGCACTTCCATTAGCAAAAGGATTAGTAACCGCTAAACTACCTTGACCTGTAGGAATTACTAAATACTTTACATTTAAGAAATCTAAAACCGGATTACTCTTCGTTATATTTAAAGTCGAATCTATAGAATTACCAACTTCATTTAAATTTTGTTCAATATTGTATTCAAATAATTCATCCATTCTTCTTGGTCGAACCGCGCTATAACCTCCAACCGATTTATGAAAATAAGAAGTTTGTCCTTGTAAACGACCTTGCACATCGTACACTCTATAATTTGAAGTATCTTTTAATATTTGTGTGTCAATTTCTGAAGCTATGAATGGAACATCAACTTCTCTTGCATCTCTAAAATCTTTAGCTCCCACATAATTTTTATCGATAAAAAACAAATCGGAAATCATAAAAATACCAATTATAATCACAGCTGTTTGAGTAGCTAATTTATTTTTAAGATACATCCACATCGTCAAAGCAGCAACTGCAATAAAAAATGCTGAACGAAGTAAATCAGCAATGTACATGCTTTTTCTATCTTCTTTTAACGCATCAATAAAACCAATTCCAAACGAATTATCTTGACTTTCGCTAAACATTCTTAGCAACTGCCCGTCAACCGAACCAGAAAAATCGAACAATCCTTTTGCCAAAAATAGAACAACTATCAACCCTAAACTTGTTGCGGTAGCTTTAATTAAACTGTCTTTTTGAAGCTCTTGATCTTTAGTAAAAAACGATTGTAAACCCATTATGGCTAATACTGGTAAACATAATTCTAGAACCACTTGTATAGATGAAACCGCTCTAAACTTATCGTACATAGGAACATAATCAATAAAAAAACGAGTTAAAACATCGAAATTTTTACCCCATGATAATAATAATGAAATAATTGCACTTATAAGAAATACATATTTTACTTTACGCTTATCGTGATATATTGCCAATACAGCCAAGAAAAAAACAATAGCACCAATATAAGCCGGAGCAGCAACAATAGGTTGTTCTCCCCAATACGTTCTTCCGTAATAATTTGCAGTTTGTAAAGCTTCATTTGGAGCCGCTCCATAACCAATTAAAAATTCATATACATTTGATTTTTCGCCTAATTCTTCACTATTTCCACCTCCAAAAAGTCTTGGAGCGATTAAGTTAAAACTTTCTGCAATTCCATAACTATATTCGGTTATATAGTCATATTTCATTGAAGAGTTTGTTTGGTTTTGAGAACCATCTGCATTAAAAGTTAGTTCACTTTTTCCTCTAATACTATGGTTTGCATATTCAGAAGTAGCCAATAAACCAGTAGCATTAGCACCAATTGATAAAATAGCCGCACCTAATAATACTCCAATAGTTTTAGCTAAAACATTATATTCTTTATTTTTTACAAAATTAAAACAGTAGTAAATTCCAAGAGCAATTAAAATAATCAATAAATAATAGGTCATTTGAAAGTGATTTGCCTGAATTTCTAAAGCAGCTGCAATCATCGTTAAAATTCCACCCACAATATATTTTCGTTGAAAAACCAACAAAACACCAGCCACAACCATTGGCATATAAGCTATAGCATGTGCTTTTGCATTATGTCCAACGCCCAAAATAATGATTAAATAGGTTGAAAAACCAAAAGCCACCGCGCCAAAAAAGGCTTTTAGCGGATCAACTTTTAAAACCATTAATAAAATATAAAAACCTAAAAAGTATAAAAACAAGTAATCAGCGGGTCTTGGTAAAAAACGCAAAACCGAATCTAGTTTTTTAATATAATTGTGAGGGTAATTTGCACCTAATTGATAAGTTGGCATTCCACCAAATGCGCTATTGGTCCAAAACGGTTCAGAATCGGTTTCTTGTCTAAAATCATTTTGCTCTTTTGCCATTCCGGTATATTGAGCAATATCTGACTGATATATTTTTTCTCCTTTTAAAACAGGATAAAAATAAAAAATAGAAACTAAAACAAATCCTATAATTGCAGCTAAATGCGGCAATAATGCTTGGAATTTTTTCATTAAAAAAGGTGTTTTTATTAAAATGCTAAGGTAAATAAAAAAAGGATATTGAAACAATATCCTTTTTTTATGATAATTAAATTTTTTACTCTACTTCTTCATAATCCACATACTCTCCTACTTTTTTCTTTTCACGTGGCATTTCTGCTCTTTGAGTTTGTTGTTGAGATTGCTGGTTTGTATAATTTTGTTGCTGCTGTTGAGCTTGTTCTTGCATTTTCTGTTGCACTTTACTCATAGCTTTTTGCATTAATATTGGTGCAAAAATTCGAGCTAAGAACTTAAACAGATAATAGAATAATATTATGTAAACTAAGGTTTTAATAAAACCTGCAAATGATGCCATTTCCATATTTGTAATTTTAAAATTCAAATTTATAGATATATGTCGAGATTTAAGTAGTAATGTTTCTTAAAATTATTATAAAAATGTATTTTTGGAAGATAAATTAGACACATATGAAATATTCTAAATTAATTGCTTTCTTATTTTTATTAAGTTATCAAGTTCAATTTGCTCAATTTACCGATGAAATTAATTCAAACAGACCCGGTAGATCAATGATGGCATTTTCTGTAGGTAAAAAGATTATACAAACAGAAACTGGCTTCACTTACGTTTCTGAAAATCATAATAATTTAAACTATAGCGCAAAAGGATTTATTGGAGAACTTGGACTTAGATATGGTGTTTGGAAAGAAGAGTTTGAAGCTATTTTAGAAGTTCAATATCAAAATGACAAGTTTAAATCTTCCTATTTAAACGAAAACAGAAGCGGACTTAAACAATTAACCCTTGGTGCAAAATATTTAGTTTACGATCCTTTTAAAAATTATGAGGAGAAACCAAATTTATATAGTTGGAAAGCTAATCATAGTTTTAAATGGAGACAATTATATCCTGCAGTAGCTGTTTATGCAGGCGCAAACTTTAGTTTAGGAGATAATCCTTTTAATTATGCGCCTTCAAATATTGAAGAGCCTTCATTTAGCCCAAAAGTAAGTGTTATAGCACAAAATCATTTTGGGAGCAGATGGGTTTTGGTAACCAATATTACTTATGATAAAATAACATCAGATTTCAAGAGTTTGAATTACGTTTTAACTTTAACTAGAGGTTTCAATGCGCAATGGTCTGGTTTTATTGAAAATCAAGGCTATAGCGGAGATTATTATTCCGATGGAATTGTTAGAGCTGGAGCAGCTTATCTAATTGGCAAAGACATGCAAGTTGATGCTTCATTAGGTAAAAACTTCAAAGGTACTCCTGAAATTTTAACTGTTGGAGTTGGTTTTTCTTGGCGATTTTCTGCTACTTATGAAGAGGTGAAGTTAGAAAAGGATAATGGTAGTAAAATGGATAAGAAAATGAAGAAAAAAGGAGAAAAAGAAGCTAAGAAAAGAAAAGACGCAGTAGATTTAGAATAAGATGATTACAATAAAAGAAGCTAAAACTAAAAAAGAATTAAAAGAATTCATCATGTTTTCTTTTGATTTATATAAAGACAACCCATATTGGGTTCCGCCCATAATTTCTGATGAACTGGAAACTTTTGATAAAAATAAAAACCCTGCATTTAAAAGCGCAGAAGTACATTTTTATATTGCTTATAAACAAAATAAAATTGTTGGAAAATTAGCTGCAATTGTAAACTGGGATGAAGTAAATATCCTTAAAAAAAACAAAGTCCGTTTTGGCTGGTTTGATGTTATTGATGATATCAAAGTAACTGAAGCTTTATTAGAAAAAGTATACGAGTTAGGTAAAAAACATCAACTAGAAATGGTTGAAGGACCAATAGGGTTTTCAAATTTAGACAAAGTAGGAATACTTACTGAAGGTTTTGATCAAATGGGAAATATGATTACTTGGTACAGTATGCCTTATTATATAGAACATTTTGAAAAATTAGGCCTAACTAAGGAAAAAGAGTATATAGAAAGTTACTTTCCTTTTTCAAATATTAACCCAGCTTCTTTTGAAAAAGCAAGTGGATTAATAAAACAACGTTATGGATTAAAATCTTTAAGTTTTACAAAAACAAAAGATGTTATGCCTTATGTTGACAAAATGTTTGATTTGTTTAATGATACATATTCGGTTCTTCAATCATTTGTTCCTATTAATGATATCCAAAAGGAATATTTTAAAAAGAAATACATAAGTTTTATAAACCCTGAATATATTAAGTTTGTACTTGATAAAGACAATAATATGGTTGCTTTTGCTATCATGATGCCTGGTTATGCTCAAGCACTACAAAAAGCAAAAGGAAAATTATTTCCATTTGGCTTTTATCATTTACTAAAAGCAAGAAATAATTCTAAAGAAGTTGTTTTTTACTTAATTGGAGTTTCCCCAGAATACCAAAGTAAAGGTGTAACTGCACTTATCTTTGAAGAATGCTACATTACTTGTGTTGCAAAAGGAATTGAAATGTGCATTAGAACTCCTGAATTAGATGAAAATCACGCCATCCATAATTTATGGAAAAACTTTAATCCAACAATAAATAAAAGAAGGCGAACTTATAGCAAAAAACTTATTTAATATTAAAAAAGCCTTCATAAAGAAGGCTTTTTTTGTTTATATATTTGTTTCTTTCTTTTATGAAACATCTACTGTAGTTTCAGCAGCAATTTTCTTATAAGTTCCATTTACTAATTTTTCTCTAATAGCTTCAAAAGCTGAAAGAGTATCTTCAATATCTTTCATAGTATGAGATGCAGTAGGAATCATTCTTAATAAAATTATTCCTTTTGGAATTACAGGGTAAACAACAATTGACAAGAAAATACCATAATTTTCTCTTAAATCATTTACCATAATCATTGCCTCAGGAATTGAACCTTCTAAATAAACAGGTGTAATACAAGTATTTGTATCACCAATATTAAATCCTCTAGAAGTTAACCCTGATTGAAGTGCATTTACATTTTCCCAAAGTTTGTCCTTAATTTCAGAAGAATTACGCAACAATTCTAATCTTTTTAATGCTCCAATTGTCATTACCATAGGTAATGATTTAGCAAACATTTGAGAACGTAAATTATATTTTAAATAATCAATTATGTCTTTATCAGCAGCTACAAAAGCACCAATACTTGCCATTGATTTTGCAAAAGTTGAAAAGTAAACATCAATACCATCTTGACAACCTTGCTCCTCACCTGCTCCAGCTCCTGTTTTACCAAGAGTTCCAAAACCATGCGCATCATCAACTAACAAACGGAAATTGTATTTTTTCTTCATCTCAACAATTTCTTTTAACTTTCCTTGTTGACCTCGCATTCCAAAAACACCTTCAGTAATAAATAAAATACCTCCGCCAGTTTCTTGAGCTAATTTTGTAGCACGTTGAAGATTCTTCTCCATGCTCTCAATATCATTGTGTTTGTAAGTAAAGCGTTTTCCCATATGCAAACGAACTCCATCAATAATACAAGCATGACCATCTACATCATAAACAATAACATCATTTTTAGTTACTAAGGCATCAATAATTGACACCATTCCTTGATAACCAAAATTTAATAAATAAGCGGCATCTTTTTGTACAAAAGCCGCTAATTCTTTTTCTAATTGTTCGTGAATATCTGTATGGCCACTCATCATACGTGCTCCCATAGGATAAGCAGCACCATATTGCGCAGCAGCCTCAGCATCAACCTTGCGTACTTCTGGGTGATTTGCTAAACCTAGATAATCATTAATACTCCAGTTTAAAACTTCTTTTCCATGAAATTTCATTCTAGGACCAAGTTCACCTTCTAGTTTTGGGAAAACAAAATATCCTTCTGCTTGTGAAGCCCATTTACCTAATGGACCTTTATTTTGTTGAATTCTTTCAAATAAATCTTTTACCATAATATAGAATATGTTTTAAAAAACTTGGCAAAAGTAAGAATAAAAAAGGGTTTTTAATAATTTATTTTTATATGAAATAAGCAAATGAACTTAACTCAAGGAATCTTTTTATACACATATTCAAGTAACAATTATTTATTTTTTAAAAATAAAAATAAAAAAACATAAAAATATAAATAGTTTAATTACTTTTGCATCGAACGACACAGAAATGTGGTTACACGTTCACCATAAAAGTCGACCGCTCCAGGTTGGCTTTTATATTTTTATAGTGTTTCTATTTCTAAAAAAACTTTGTATTTTTGACTTTCATTCTAAGTAAATAAAATGCAACTCGTTTTCGCTTCAAACAACAAAAATAAAATTCAAGAAATTCAGCAACTACTTCCAAGCTCAATAAAAATATTAAGCCTTGAAGATATTGGCTGTTTTGAAGATATTCCAGAGACTTCAACTACTATTGAAGGAAATGCAATTTTAAAAGCAAATTATGTAACTAAAAAATTCGGTTATAATTGTTTTGCAGATGATACAGGTTTAGAAGTTGAAGTTTTAAATGGTGAGCCAGGAGTTTATTCAGCACGTTATGCCGGAGAACAAAAAAATGCAGAAGATAACATGAACAAACTTTTGTTTGAGCTTAATGATAAGTCAAACAGAAATGCTCATTTTAAAACTGTAATTGCTTTAAATATAAACGGAGAACAGCACTTATTTGAAGGAATTGCAAAAGGAACAATTACTTTTGAAAAAAAAGGTGTTGATGGTTTTGGTTACGATCCTATATTTCAACCCCAAGGGCATTCTTCTACATTTGCACAAATTTCAATGATTGAAAAAGCAAAAATTAGCCATAGAGGAATTGCTACAAGATCTTTAATAGATTTTTTAAGTAAAGAATAATTTTTATTCTTTATATGGTGAAGGTAAATACCATTTGTTTTTTACTGCTAATAATCTAAAAACAATCATAAATGACGATGTTACAAGATACAATATATCTTTATTCAGTTGAAATTCATTTAAAGAAAAAAACAAAACTCCACCACTTATACTTATAGTTGCATAGATTTCTTTTCTAAATATAACCGGGATTTCATTACACAATATATCACGAATAACACCTCCAAAACTAGCAGTCATTGTCCCTAAAGCAATACAAATAATTGGATGTAATCCAATCTCAATTCCTTTCTCTAAACCTATTATAGTAAAAATCCCTAAACCAATTGTATCAAATAAAAACAAGGAAATTCTCAGTTTCTCTAATCTAGTTTTCAAAATAATTGTAGCTATAAAACCTAAAATTATCATGTAAACATAGGTTAAATCCAACATCCACCCTACTGGAGTCCGTCCAATTAATATATCACGTAAAGTTCCTCCGCCAAGAGCAGTCACAAAAGCAATAATAAAAACACCAAAAGGATCGAGCTTCTTATGCCAACCAGTTAATGCTCCAGAAATTGCAAAAGCCAATGTACCTATAATGTCTAAAAACTGAAACATTTTGTATTAATTTTTATTTTTTTGTGCAAAAGTAGCCATTATTACAGAACAATAAAATCAAAAATTGTGATTGTTTTTAGCATTAAAGCATCTGAAAGTGAACAATTTAGAAATAATTAGTATATCTCACTAATAATCAGTACTTTTGCACCCAATTTAAAAATACACATGAATAAATTTGAACAATTAGGATTAAACGAATCGCTACTGCTGGCGATTAAAGATCTAGGATTTGAAAATCCGTCAGAAGTACAGGAAAAAGCGATTCCCCTATTATTGGAAAAAGACACAGACATTGTAGCGTTAGCGCAGACCGGAACGGGTAAGACTGCAGCGTTTGGTTTTCCAGTTATCCAAAAAATTGATGCAGAAAACAGAGACACTCAAGCATTAATTTTATCGCCTACAAGAGAGTTATGTCTTCAAATTACTAACGAAATTAAGTTATACTCAAAATACGTAAAAGGACTGAACACAGTTGCGGTTTACGGTGGGGCAAGTATAACAGAACAAGCAAAAGACATACGTAGAGGAGCACAAATAATTGTGGCAACTCCTGGTAGAATGCAAGATATGATTAACCGCGGAATGGTTAACATAAAAAACATTGACTATTGTATATTAGATGAAGCGGATGAAATGTTAAACATGGGATTCTATGAAGACATTACAGCTATTTTATCTGATACACCAAAAGAAAAAAGCACTTGGTTATTTTCTGCAACAATGCCGCAAGAGGTAGCAAGAATAGCTAAAGAGTTTATGAACAGTCCGCAAGAAATTACTGTTGGACACAAAAATTCTGGAAATGAAAATGTATCACATGAGTTTTACTTAGTAAGTGCTCGTGATAGATATCCAGCTCTTAAAAGATTAGCAGATGCAAATCCGGATATTTTCTCAGTAATTTTCTGTAGAACAAAACGTGATACTCAAGCTGTTGCTGAAAAATTAATTGAAGATGGATATAATGCTGCTGCATTGCATGGAGATTTATCTCAAGCGCAACGTGACGGAGTTATGAAATCGTTTAGAGGAAGACAAATTCAAATGCTTGTTGCAACTGATGTTGCTGCTCGTGGAATTGATGTTGACGATATTACACACGTAATAAACTACCAATTACCTGATGAAATTGAAACTTATACGCACCGTTCTGGTAGAACTGGTCGTGCGGGTAAATCAGGTACTTCATTAGTAATTATTACAAAAAGTGAATTGCGTAAAATTTCTCAAATTGAGAGAATCATTAAAATGAAATTTGAAGAAAAGCCAATTCCTTCAGGAGAAGAAATTTGTCAAATTCAATTATTTCATTTAGCAAATAGAATCAAAGATGTTGAAATCGATCACGAAATCGACAAATATTTACCTGCTATTGAAGAGGTTTTACAAGATCTTCCAAAAGACGAACTAATTAAGAGAATGGTGTCTGTTGAATTTAATAGATTTATCGCATACTATAAAAAATCTAGAGATATTTCTCAAGGAACCAATGAACGTCGTGAACCTGGAGTTATTCCATCTAACGGTGCGGTTCGTTTCTTTATAAACATTGGATCAAGAGATAATTTTGATTGGATGACTTTAAAAGATTATTTAAGAGATACTCTAGAATTAGGTCAAGACGACTTATTTAAAGTAGATGTTAAAGAAGGATTCTCTTTCTTTAATACTGATGCTGAACATGCAACCAAAGTAATGGAAACATTAAATGCTGTTAACATTGATGGTAGAAAAATTAATGTTGAGATTTCTAATAACGACGGTGGAGGAAATAGCAGAAGAAGAGATCATGGTGGAAGAAATTCTGGTGGAAGAAGCGGAGGAAGAAGCAGCGGAAGAAATTCTGGTGGTTTTAGAGAACGTAATTCTAGTCCTAGAGGAGAAAGAAGTTCAAACTCTAGAAGCGGTAGCGACAGAAATTTTGCTCCAAGAGAAAGAAGTTCAAACAAAGACGATAGAGGTTTTTCATCAAGAAGTGAAAGGCCAAGAAGAGAATCTAGCTCTAATAGCGAAAGACCATCTAGAAGAAGTTCTTCTAATGATTCTAACGGTGGATTCTTTGATAAAGCAAAAAGATCTAGAAGAGATTAAGCGTTTTTCGTTAATTTTCTGATAAATATTTAAGAAACTATAAAATATCTCCAATTGATTTGTATTTTTGAATCAATAATTAAAAGATGAGATATTTTATAGTTTTTTTGTTTTCAATATTTACAATAAGTTCTTTTAGTCAAAAAGACACAATTGTAAGTAAACTTTCAGGTAGCGTTTATAACAGCGAAACGAGACTTCCTATGTCAAACGTGCATGTCATTAATACCACCAAAATTAAAG
>PKEA01000050.1 GCA_002862805.1 Flavobacteriaceae bacterium
GCTCACTCTGGTGGATCTGTAGATTTAGCAATTTTCAGTCTTCACTTATCTGGTGCTGCTTCAATTTTAGGAGCAATTAATTTTATTTGTACTATCGTAAATATGAGAGCTGAAAGTTTACCATTTCATAGATTGCCTTTATTTGTTTGGGCAATTTTTATTACAGCCATTCTTTTATTATTATCGCTACCAGTTTTAGCCGGGGCAATCACTATGTTATTAACAGATAGAAACTTTAACACAACTTTTTTTGATCCAGCAGGTGGAGGCGACCCAGTTCTTTATCAACATTTATTTTGGTTTTTTGGTCATCCTGAAGTTTATATTTTAATTTTACCTGGTTTTGGTATCATTAGTCATATTGTAGTAAGTGCTTCTCGAAAACCAATTTTTGGATACTTAGGTATGGTGTATGCTATGTCGTCGATTGGTGTGTTAGGATTTATTGTTTGGGCTCATCATATGTATACTGTAGGTTTAGATATTGATACTCGAGCTTATTTTACTGCGGCGACTATGATTATTGCTGTTCCAACAGGAATAAAAATTTTTAGTTGGTTAGCGACCTTATGGGGTAGCTCTATTGAGCTAAAAGCTCCCATTTTATTTGCTCTTGGTTTTATCTTTTTATTTACCGTTGGTGGAGTGACAGGAGTAGTTCTTGCTAATTCAGGATTAGATGTTGCTTTACACGATACTTATTACGTAGTAGCACACTTCCATTATGTGTTGTCGATGGGTGCTGTGTTTTCAATCTTTGGTGGTTTGTATTATTGGTTTGAAAAAATAACAGGAATAGGATATTCTGAAATTTTAGCCCAAATTCATTTTTGGACATTTTTCTTTGGTGTAAACGTTACATTTTTCCCAATGCATTGGTTAGGTGTTGCTGGTATGCCTAGAAGAATCCCAGATTATCCAGATGCATTTTATTTATTTAATAAAATTGCTTCGTGGGGTTCGTATATTTCTGGTGCATCATTTATTTTCTTTTTCTTTGTGATGTTTGAAGCATTTTACAGTAGTAGAAAACAGCAAACAGTATAACATCAAAATGGTTTTCAGTCCATTAGATCAATTTAAAATAGCTCCTCTTTTTACTTTACAACTTGCAGGTATTGATTTATCAGTAACAAATTTTTTAGTTATATCTCTCTTAGCTGTGTTTGTTTTGCAAAGTTACGTATTTTTAATTAAAGAATCTGCTACCAATTCTTTTTTTGTAGCACCATCTGGCTGGCAAAATTTAATTGAAAAACTATATAATATAGTAACTCAAAACGTGTCTGATATGATCACATCAGGTGGTGAAAAATATTTACCATTTGTTTCGGTTTTATTCATTTTTATTTTATCAAATAACTTAATAGGTATGATTCCTTATAGTTTCACAATTACAAGTCATTTGACTTTGACATTTTTTCTTTCGTTTTCAATTTTTGTTGCGATGACTTTTATTGGTGTTCAAAAGCATGGGTTAGAATTATTTTCTTTATTTTTACCAGCGAATACTGGTTTTTATTTAGCGTTACTATTGGTTCCAGTTGAATTAATTTCTTACATCGCTAAACCAATTGGTTTAGGAGTTCGATTATTTATTAATTTGATGGCAGGACATAGTTTATTAAAAGTTATTGTTGGTTTTTCATGGAATATGTTATTAATTGAAAATTTAAAAGCTATAGCATTTGTGTTTCCACTATTAATTTTAGTAGTGTTAATGGGTTTAGAGTTTGCTGTTGCAGCAATTCAGGCATACGTATTTATAACATTAACTGCTATTTACTTAAATGATTGTGAGTTCTTACACTAATTAAACAATATTTAATTTTGTTTGAATAGCTCAGTTGGTAGAGCAGAGGACTGAAAATCCTTGAGTCGGCAGTTCAAATCTGTCTTCGAACATTTTATTATATATTAGGTTTAAATGAAACACCATTTATGGAACATGTTTATAAGCATAAAAAATGCTCAAATGGCAAAAAAAGGCATAATATTTATTTCTGAAAAAAAAATCTGTGAGTCTTTTTTAAAAATATTGTGGGATGAAGGCTTTATATCAGGATACAGTGTAATGAATAATAAGATAAAAGTTTTTTTAAAATATACAAAAACAGGTAAGCCTACAATAAATTCATTAAAATTTATATCAAAACCCGGTCAAAGGATTTATTATTCAATAAAACAAATATGGAAATTAGATTCCTCGAAATTATTTATCATTTTTTCTACGAATAAAGGATTAAAATCAATTAATCAATGCAAAAAGCATAATCTTGGAGGGGAACCTTTACTAATAATCAATTAAATTGAATTATTAAAAACAAAATGTTAAATTTTAAAAAGTTTAAAAAAAAGTATATTGTAAAAGTCCCAAAACAAATTGCAGTTTTGCATTGTGATAAAAAAAATATAATAACCTTTACAGGTCCTTTTCAAAAAAAATCTTTCAAATTGAGAGTCAAAACTTTTTTAATTTCTCCATTAAACTTAATAGTTGTAAGTCCTATTTCTATAAGTGGTGAATCAGTAATTAATTTTAAAAATGTTAAAAAAATTCAAGGAACTACGGTTGCAAAAATTAAACAAATTTTAATTGAAATTATTTATCCATTACATCATAAATTAAATTTAGTAGGAGTTGGGTATCGAATATTTTCTTATGAAAAATCTAAAAATAAAATTTATTTAAAATTGGGTTATAGCCATCTGATTTATTTCAAAACTCCTAATTCTATGAATATTTTTTGCAATCCTACAAAATTGTTTATTTTCGAAGCAAATTCTTTTGATGCAATAACTCAAACAGCAGCTCAAATAAAAATGTGCAAAAATGTAGATGTGTATAAGGGTAAAGGTATTTTAAGTAATGAAAAAAAAATAATTTTAAAAAAAGGTAAAAAAATTTAATGAAAATTCAAAAACTGAAATTTAAACAAATTTTAAAGTTATATTTATTAAAATCTAAAGTTTACGAACAAGTTTTAAAAAAAAATAATTATTATTTTTCCATTGAGATCAACTTATTTCGAGTATTGTCTAATTTTAAAAAAGCACTACAAATTATATTTCGATTTCATAATTTAGAAAAAAGAATTTTGTTTATTGGAGTACCTAAAAAATTAGAATTCAAAATTAATAAATTGACTAATCATATTGCTATTTCAAATAATTTTGATTTACAAAATATTAATAATGATCTTAAATTGTTTTTTCCAAAATTAGTTAACCGACAACCTGATTTAATAGTTCTTTTTTCTCTTAATAAAAAAGAAACTATTTTTTCAAAAAATCATTTTAACAAAATACCATTAATAGTTTTTAATGGAGAACAAAATTTAAAAAACACTTGGTTGAATAAATCTCATTACAACATTCAAGTTGGAAATAATAATTTCATTTTGTACAAAAATATCTTTTTTGTTAGTTTAAATTTTCTTTTTAAGCATGCGAAAAAAAGTTCAAAATATGGTAAAAAAACGTTATAAGCCTTTTTACAAACAATTCTTAAGATTGAGGGAGAATGTTCAAGATCGCCCAAAATTATTTAAGTTTAACAGACAAAAATGGAAACAACTGCAACACTTTTCAAAAAATAAATTAAAATTTTATAAACGTTTTAAAATAAAAGATCAGTTTCAAGTTTCAGTTTCAAAATTTGTTAGTCGAGGGAACTCTTTCCAAAAAACCTTTAAGAATAATTTGCAAGAACGCAAACGTTTTAAATTATTTTACGGAGGTTTAAAAAAAAAATATATTAAAAATTCAATAAAAAAAAATGTTTTTAGTGTTAATAATTTAGTAAATTATAAATATTTTATTTTAAAGTTCTTTGAAAGCAGGTTAGATATTGTTCTTTATCGAGCAAAATTTAGTTTAAGTGTGAGAGGAGCAGCTCAATTGATTCTACATAACCATATTTTAGTAAATGGTAAAGTGATTAAAAACAAATCTTACATTTTAAAGTCAAATGATTTGATTCAAGTTTCTGATAATCTGAAAATAAGATCGTTGGTTAAAAAAAATTTAGATAGATCAAATTTTTGGCCTCTTCCTCCAAAGCATTTATTGATAAATTATCGAACTCTTGAAATTATATTTTTGTATAATTATGATTCAAATCTATTACCAGTTTTTAATCATTATTTGCATTTGGATTCAGTAATTGCTAACATAAAAAAATATTGATTATTGTTCTTTAGTAGCTCAGCCGGTAGAGCAAGCGGCTGTTAACCGCTTGGACGTTGGTTCGAATCCAGCCTAGAGAGAATACATACCGCAGTTTGATTTCTCTACTTTATCTATAGTTTTATTTAGTTCTTTGTTAAGCGCCGTTGTTTATTATTCATTTATTGCGCTTCGTTTATTACCAGATGTAATTACCGTTTTTAAATTTCGAACAAAAAAACTTTTTAAAAAAAATTCTTTAAATTTAAATACAGTATTTTTACCTAACCTTTTTAGTTATGGGGTTATCGTACAAAGAAAAAAGTAAATAGTATTTTTTGTCTTATTTCGATTTAAAGGGGATGTAACTTAATTGGTAGAGTGTATGCTTTGCAAGCATAAAGTTATTGGTTCGAGTCCGATCATCTCCATTTTGCTTGTTTGGTGAAAGTGGTAGACACGTTAGACTTAAAATCTGATTCTATTATAGAGTATCGGTTCAAGTCCGGTAACAAGTATTTTATAAATTTAACTTGTAATAATATTTTTAGATGTTATTAAATAAACCAAAATGATGGAATTGGTAGACATGCTAGGTTTAGGTTCTAGTTCTTTTTAAGAGTAGGGGTTCGATTCCCCTTTTTGGTATATTATCATTTAAGAATGGTCACTATAAACCAACTTTGTAAAAACAAAAATAGTCGAAAAAAGAAAAGACAATTAGATAAAACACCAGCTTTAGAAAATTGTCCTCAGAAGAAAGGGATATGCACTAAATTAGTACTAAGAACACCTAAAAAACCAAATTCGGCGTTACGAAAAATCGTAAAATTAAGGCTTAGCAATCAAAAAATGGTCTATGGGTATATTCCGGGTGAAGGACACAATTTACAAGTATATTCTACTGTAATCATCAGAGGAGGGAGAGTTAAAGATTTGCCGGGCATAAAATACCGCTTAATCCGAGGAAAATTAGATTTTTCTGGTTTAGAATCAAGAAAAAGTTCAAGATCAAAATATGGTACTAAAAAACCCAAAAAATATTTATAAGCTAATTAGAAAATGAAATTAAAAAAAAAATTTGAAAGAAATTTTCGCGAGAGCGAGTATGATTATAAGTTTAAACAAAAAAATTTAAGCAAAAAAAAAGTATTTTTGAAATCTAGAATTATTAATTCATTAATGATTAGTGGAAAAAAGGAAATTGCAGAGCAAATTCTTAATAAGTTAATCAAATTTCTTTTGAAATCAACAAACAAAAATACTATCAATTTAATTCAGTTAAGTATTATAAATTCGACTCCTGTTTTCAAATTAAATGAACAAATTATTAAACAAGGAAAACGAAAAGCAATAAAGATAACCCCAGCTTTTATTGCTAAAAATTATCTTCGGATTATGTTTTCGTTAAAGCTTTTAAATAAAATAGCTTTTACTGCTAAAACAGAAAATGTTTTTTACATGAAACTAGCAAAAGAAATTATGAAATCTGCAAAGTTAAAAAGTGAATCTGTAAACAGAAAAAATGAACTTCAAAAGCAAGTATTACTAAATAAACGTTATGTTTCCAAATTTCGATGGTAAAATTAATATTAAATATAATAGTTTTACGTTTAATAGGATTTGAACCCATAACCTTTGGAACCGAAAGCCAACGCTCTTATCCAATTGAGCTATAAACGCAAAGTTTTAATAAATAAAATGATACAACAAGAGACTGTTTTGAATGTAATCGATAATTCGGGTGCAAAAAAAGCTAAATGTATTAAAGTTTTAGGAGGATTTAAAAAAAGATATGCTCAGTTGGGTGATATTATCGTTGTTTCTATTCAACGATTGAGAAAAAAATCTAAAAAAACTTCAAAAGTATTAAAAGGTGGAGTTTTTCGAGCATTAGTTGTTCAGACTAAAAATAGTTATCAAAAAAAAGATGGTTTATGTTTTTCGTTAGATAGAAATTCAGTAGTACTAATCAATCAACAAGGAAATCCAATAGGAACAAGAATTTTGGCACCGGTGCCAAAACTATTAAAAAAGAAAAAATTTTTCAAATTCGTAAGTCTTTCAGTGGGTCTACTTTAGTTAAAAGCAATGAATAATATTTTAGAAAACTATTATAGAAAAATAATCAAGTATGATTTTATAAACAAGTTTTATTATGTTAATGTGAATGAAATACCTTGTATAAAAAAAATAATTTTGAATTTTGGATGTAAAAACATTGAAATCAAAAATATTTCCGGATGCCTACTCTCTTTAGAATTAATTACTAAAAAAAAAGGCTCTTTGACTAGAGCAAAACGTTCTAATATTTTACTTAAAATTCGAAAAGGACAACCTTCAGGATGCGTAGTAGTTTTAAAAAAAAAAGAAATGTATGATTTTTTTTTTAAGCTTTTGATTGATATTTTTCCAAATCTAAAAGAATTTAAACATTTTAGAATAAATAAAAATTTAAAAACAAGTTTTTCGTTTACATTAAAACATCTTATTAATTTTAGAGAATTAGAAAGACAATTTTATTTATTTATGAATTTACCTCCTTTAAATATTATAATAATAACTACTTCTAAAACAGGACAAGAATTATTTTATTTACTAAATGCTTTAAAATTTCCTTTCTTATTAAAATAAATAAAGGCAATTGTAACTCAATGGTAGAGTGTAACCTTGCCAAGGTTAAAGCTAAGGGTTCGAGTCCCTTTAGTTGCTTAATTATTGGATGGATGGCCGAGTGGTTTAAGGCGACGGTTTTGAAAACCGTTGTATTTAAACATACCGTGGGTTCGAATCCCACTCTATCCTATTTTTGAAAATAATTATTGGCTAAATAACATAAATGGTAATGTAAAAGATTGCAAATCTTAAAATATTGGTTCAAATCCGATTTTAGCCTGATCTAAATGTTTTATACGATTATAATACTCGTTTTAAAAATTCTTAGTATTACTATTCCATTATTGCTAGCTGTAGCATTTTTTACTGTTGCAGAACGTAAAATAATGGGAGCAATTCAAAGACGTAGAGGACCAAACGTAATAGGATTCGTCGGTTTATTACAGGCATTAGCAGATGGTTTAAAACTATTTGTTAAGGAAACAACTTTACCCAGTAATTCTAATCTTGCCATTTTTTTATTAGCCCCTATTCTTTCGTTCATATTAAGTGTTATTGCTTGGGCGGCAGTTCCATTTTCACACAAAGTGGTTTTGGCTGATATTAATTTGGGTATTTTATATTTGTTTGCAATTTCATCATTAAACGTTTATGGAATAGTTTTGGCAGGTTGGTCTAGTAATTCTAAATATGCATTTCTGGGAGCTTTACGATCAGCTGCTCAAATGATTTCTTATGAAATTTCTATAGGATTTATTGTTTTAAGTGTAGCTGTATCTGTTGGATCTTTAAATTTAAGTAGAATAGTTCTAGCTCAAACAGAAATTTGGCTAATTGTGCCGTTATTTCCATTATTTGTTATGTTTTATATCTCTATGTTAGCTGAAACTAATCGTCACCCATTCGATCTACCCGAAGCAGAAGCTGAATTGGTTTCAGGTTACAATGTTGAATATTCGTCTATGACTTTCGCTTTATTTTTTCTAGGAGAGTACTCAAACATGTTACTTATGTCAGCATTATCTTCAATATTATTTTTAGGGGGTTGGCTTCCCATTATGAATATAGTTCCCTTATCATATATTCCAGGCAGTTTTTGGTTTTCGTTAAAAGTTCTTCTAGGAGCGCTATTTTTTATTGTAACACGAGCGACTTTACCAAGATATAGATATGACCAATTAATGCATTTGGGCTGGAAATGTTTTTTACCGTTTGGCATTGGTTACTTAATGTTGACTATAGGTATTTTAATTAGTTTTAATTGGTTGCCAAACTAATCTTTAAGCATTTTAAGAAAATTAAAGATTCGTATGTTAAAATTAATATCACACTTAAAAACATTTGGCTAATAATATCTGGAGGAGTCATTAGCGTTGAAAATAATACAAATACAAAATAAAAAAGTTTTCTAAAACGTTTTAATTTATTTGATTTTTCCTGTATATTAATTAAAATAAATATTAAAATTGTAAAAAAATGACAATTCATTAATGAAATATAATAAAAATTTCTGAAATAATCTAAATATTCAATTATTTTAGATTCAAAAAAAAATGAAACCAGTTGAAAATCTGTTTCTAAATGCTGAAAGCTCAAAAAAAAAGACCAACTCACGGGGATTAAAAAATTATAGAGCAAAAGCAAAGAAATTAACCAAGAGAGTAAAAAAAATTGTAGAGTCATTTTAAAAGCACTAAATTCATATTTATATAATCCAAAAGATAAAAATGTTAATGTGTGATAAAGTATCATTAAAATAATAAATTGATTTGCTACAAAAAAAATCAATTCTATGTAGACATTAAACATTTCGTTAACACTTGTAAATATAAAAGAATAATGTTGGTTATTTAATGAATTTAAATAATTAATTGGAATTATTAATATGAATAAGACTTCTTCTTTGTAAATATAAGAAATTAATAAAGTAGAAAACCAAGTAAAAAATAATAAAAATAATCGATTTTTAAATTCAAAATAATATTTATAATAAGAAATCATTTTTTGATTATATCATTTGAGGAAAATAGCTCAGTTGGTAGAGTAGCGGTTTCCAAAACCGAAGGTCAAGAGTTCGAATCCCTTTTTTCCTGTTTTATTTGTCAATAAAAAATTTATTTATTTTTTTAATAATTATTAGTATTTTTTTTTTAATATTGTTTAAGTCTCCGAAAAGTAATACAATTATTATGAGTACAATTATAATTTGTCCAAAGCTAATTCTCATTTCAAAACATGTTTAAGTTTTTTAATAATAAAGGCTTATAGTTCAGTTGGTAGAATGCACCGCTCATGACGGTTTTGTCGTAGGTTCGAATCCTACTAGGCCTATTTATTGTATAAAATATGGATTTCAGTTTTAAAAACTATCAAATTTTTAAGCTAAAAAAATATTTAAAAAAAAAAGATTTTTTTTTTCTTTTTCAGTCTTCAAAGTTTAATTTAAAAAAATGGATTGATATTGAACAAAATCTAAAAAAATTGAAATTAAATTATCATAAACCATTAAATAGTGTTACGGTAAACACTCTTAAAAAATCAATATATAAGAATTTTAACTTAGTTATAAATGGATTTATTATACTCATTGATTTTAATTATAAAACTAGCCAATTAGATTACGATTCAATTTTAAAGAGCTTAAATAATTCTTTCTCTTTAATATCAATAAAATTGAATAATAAGATTTATTCACCTATTCAATTAAAACGAATGAAAAATTTTTCTTATAAAAAAAATATGTTTAATTTCCATAAAACATTAGATAATCGATTAAAATTTAGTTACGTATTAACAGCTAATAAAAAGAAAATATTTTCGAAATAATGTGATTTGAACACATGACTTTCTGCTCCCAAAGCAGACACGCTACCTACTGCGTTATATTTCGAAATTTTTTAAAAAAGTTTAAAAGGAGAAAGTAGGATTCGAACCTACGATGAGTAAACTCAATAGATTTACAATCTACCGCTTTAAACCGCTCAGCCATTTCTCCTAAATATTAACTTTTAATTTTTATTTGAATTTTTTGGTATGTTTTTTCCTCCGAATTTTTTTCCTTCTACACCCGTTATAAGGTGATTGATTAAAACTTTTAATAATTCTAATATAAAGAGTTTGTTGCAATTTGTTCACAATTAAATTACGATAAAAATTAACATTATTCAAATGTAAAGCAATTGGACTGTGTTTTAAAAAAGTAGCTTTTTTTATTAACAGTGTTATTAATTTTGAAACACTAATTCTTCGTTTTGTTTTCTGTTTTCCGGATAAATTTGTTGAACCGGCTGAATAAAATAGTTTAACATTGCCATTAGTATCTAAAACATGAATGGTAGTATTAGCTTTTCTGAAACTAATGTTTATAATGTAGGCAACAATTAAATTTTGATTATTTTTTTTCTTGATTTTTGAATTTAGGTTCTTATAGTTATTTTTTTTTAATTGTTTTAAAAATTCAATTTTATTAATCAAATTTTTTATATAACGTTTCTGTTCTTGTATGAAAATTTGTTTATCGTCATTTCTTCTTTTTTTATTTTTTAAATTAACTGATTTAAAAAGTTTATTAAACAGAGCATTTGATAAAGCAGAGCTCTTTAAAAAATTATTATGTAAATTCATAAAAGTAAAATATAGTTAGTTTTTTATGCAAAAATAGAAATATGAAATTACAGAAAGTGAAGCCAGTTACGCCTTCTAGAAGGCATTTAATAAAATTACACCAAAAAAGTTTAAATTTAAATAAAAAACCATTATTAAAAAATAAAATTAGTGGGTTAAAAAATTCTAGTGGTCGTAATCATTCAGGGAAAATCACAGTTTTTCATAAGGGTGGAGGAGTAAAACGAAAATATAGAAAAATTGATTTTTTTCGAGTAGAAAATTCTACAGGAATAGTTTTTAGTTTAGAATACGATCCTGTTAGAAATGCTCATATTGCAGCTGTTTTTGATTTTATAAACTTTAATTTTTTTTACATGCTCTCTCCAAAAAATTTAAAAGTAGGTGATATTGTTAAATCAGGGTCTGAAATTTATCCAAGTTTAGGGAGTTCCTTACCAATTTCACAAATTCCCATCGGAACGCCTATTTATAATGTGTCTGTTAAAAAGTTAAAAAAAGGTCAAATTTCAAGGTCCGCAGGAACTTTTTCTGTAATAAAACAAAAAACTGAGAATTATGCTATACTAAAGTTAAGTTCCGGTGAGTTGCGTTATGTTTCTCCAAAGTGTTTCGCTTGTATAGGTGAGGTGTCAAATAATCTTTTCTCTTTGACTCAATTGTCAAAAGCAGGTCAATCTAGATGGTTGAACAGACGACCTATAGTTAGAGGAGTAGCTATGAATCCAATAGATCATCCGCATGGAGGTGGTGAAGGTAAAAAATCAGGTCGTTCAAAAACTCCCTGGGGAAAATTCAATAACCGAGGAAAAACTAGCAAAACAACTAATAAATTAATTATAAAAAAAAACTAAGAAATGAAGCGAGTAAAATGGAAAGGTCCTTTTATAAATAGTAGAAATAAAAATCCCTCAAATATTTTATTAAGAAATCATGAAATAACATCAAAACTTGTAGGTTCAACTTTTAATATTTACACAGGAAAAAAATTTGTTAAAGTTACTATAAGCAACGAAATGATCAGTCATAAAGCAGGTGAATTTTCTCCTACAAGAGTAAGATTTCAGTTTAAAAAAAAGAAAAAAAAATAATGGGACAAAAAGTTAACCCTACTAGTTTTCGTTTAGGTATAAACCAAAAATGGCAAACAGAATTTTTTGAAAAAAATAAAAGTGAACTCTCTTTATTTATTTTTAAAGATTTGGAAATAAATAACTATATTCAAAGATTTTTTAGATTAAAAGGGTTAATTGTGCATGATTATAAATATTTTTTTAATGATTCTACTCTAACTGTTTACATTTCTTATTTTGTAACTCCTGAATTTGTTTCTCTTAACAAATTAGAAAAAGTGAACTTTTTGTTATTAACTAAAAACGGACGTAGAAAAAAAATTAATGAAACCCCAAGCAATATTCAAACAAATCAAAAATTAAATAATAATTTATTAAAATTTAGTGATTATAGAAAATGTTATAAAATATTAAAATATTTAAAATTAAATACAAATAAAACTAAAAAATTTATTACTCAAAAAAAAGGTCTTCAAAAATTTAAATATTCTATGTCACTAAATATCCTGCATGAGATTTTTTTAATACTAAGCTTATTTATGAATAATCAAACAAAAATACGTATTAATTTTTCTTGTTTAAATAAAGATTTGAATTTTTTAAAATCAGTAAAAAAAAAAAAATTTAAACTTTTACGCAGATTTAGAAACACAATATTTATTAAAAATGGAATTGAATTGTTATTTAACTTTATTCATAGTAGAAATTCAGCTAGTTTATTAAGTGAATACATTGCTAATCAAATTCGATTGAATAAAAGACATAAATTTTTTTTATCTTTTTTAAAAAAAATATTATTTATTTTATTAAGTTCCAGCTTTTCAAAAATAAAAGGCATTAAAATATTGATTAAAGGTCGTTTAAATGGAGTTCCTCGAGCAAAACAAAAAACTTTAATTATAGGAAACGTACCAGTACAACGTATTTCGGAAAATATTAACTTTCATCAAACAACAACAACCAGTTCAACAGGTAGTTATGGAATTAAAGTTTGGGTAATTGAAAAATAAAATAAAAATGTTTTTACAACCAAAAAAAATAAAATATAAAAAAACTAGAAAAGGCAGATTGAAAAAACTAGAATTTAAGTCGAATACTCTGCATTTTGGTGAATTAGGTCTTAAATCAATGTGTTCAGGAGTAATAAATGCTTGTCAACTTGAGTCCGCTAGAAAAGCAATAGTTAGAAAGATGAATCGTAAAGGAAAAATTTGGATTTGTGTTTTTCCAGATTTACCTATAACATCAAAACCTACTGAATCTCGAATGGGAAAGGGAAAAGGTAATGTTACTCATTGGGTTAGTAGAGTAAAGGGAGGAACCACTATCTTTGAAATATGTGGAATTCCCAAGTATACTGCAATTGAAGCTTTGAGAGCCGGCAGTCATAAGTTATCTTTAAAAACAAAAATTTTTGACTAAAAAATTTTATTAAAAATTGTAGATGCGACTTTAAAAGACATTACAGTATAGTAAATAAGCTGCTTTTAGTTGTTCGAAGTAGCATAAGTCAAAATTACATTGATTTATGTTATTACAAGCAGCAAAATACGTTGGAGCAGGATTAGCAACAATTGGATTAGCAGGATCTGGAGTAGGTATTGGTACTGTGTTTGGTGCACTAGTTCTAGGTATTTCTAGAAACCCTTCTCTTAAAGACGAAATGTTTCAAATGGCAATTTTAGGTTTCGCACTTACTGAAGCTATTGCATTATTCGCACTTATGATTGTTTTCTTATTACTGTTCGCACTATAATGAAACAATTCGTAAAGAGTATATAGCTCAGCTGGTAGAGCATTAGACTTTTAATCTACAGGTCCCGGGTTCGATCCCCGGTATACTCAAAAATGATTGGAATAGAGTTAAATTTTTATTTGCTAAGTACTTCTATTGTGCTTTTTCATATTGGTATGCTTGGTTTAATTTTAAATCGAGGAAATATTTTAAAAACAATTATGTCTTTGGAGATATTATTATTAGCTGTAAATTTAAGTTTTATAACGTTTGCACTTTACCTGGATGATATTTTAGGAAAAATTTTTATTTTATTTATCTTAGTTCTTTCTGCTACAGAATCGTCTATTGGTTTATCTCTTTTAGCGGTTTTTTATGAACAAAGAGATGATATCGCTTTAGATCCTATTAAAGTAATGAATCAAAATCTAAAAACATAAACGAAAAAGATGGGACTCGAACCCACAATCTCCGACGTGACAGGTCGGCGCTTTAACCAATTAAGCTACATTTTCTAAATGTATATATGAACGAAAAATCAATTCTAATTAATTAAAAATGTCAAAAACAAATTTAAATAAAGTTTCATTACTTGCTTATTTAATAAATCTAGGTATTTCTATCCCCCATTATTGTTATCACAACCATTTATCTATTGCAGGAAATTGTAGAATTTGTATAGTTGAAATGGGTAATTTAAACAAACCAGTAGTTTCTTGTGCGGTTAGTGCAGGAACAAGCTTATTTAATCACGAAATTTATCATAACAGTGGATTAGTAAAAAAAGCTCGAGAAAATGTTTTAGAATTTTTATTACTTAACCATCCATTAGATTGTCCGATTTGTGATCAAGGAGGTGAATGTGATCTACAAGATCAATCATTATTTTTTGGTTTTACAAAACGACGATTTTATAAGTTTAAACGTGTAGTATCTGATAAAAATTTAGGTCCGATTGTTAAAACTGTTATGACACGATGTATTCACTGTACTCGATGTGTACGATTTAGTGCGGAAATTGCTGGAGTTGAAGAATTAGGTATTTTTGGGAGAGGTTCAGATAGCGAAATTGGTACTTATGTAAATAAAGTTTTATTATCAGAGCTGTCAGGCAATGTTATAGACTTATGCCCTGTAGGAAGTTTTACAAAAAATCAAAAATTATGTTAAATCAAATCATTATAAAATTAATAATTATTTGAAGTACTTTTGTTTTTTCCATGAGTTTATTAAAAATTAATAACTACTACTTTTTACTTTTTAGTATATTTATGTTTTATTTAACGTATATCTATAACAAAATAAATCTAAATAAATTTAAAATAAACATTAAGGTATGGATTTTAATTCTTTTATTACCAAATTTTATTTTTTTATATTTTTTATTTATTTATAATTATTTCTTATCTATAAATCCATTAAGTAACGAATATGTAATATTTTATATTTTTATGTATCTGTATGTGTATATTTATATATTTTTTGAAACAACACTTTTAATAACTAATTTGATAAAGTAAAATATTTTTAAACATATTTATACCAAAAGTCAAGTAAAATTAGTTGAAAATTTTACCAGGTAGATTTTCTCATTCCACTTATTTGGCCCATTTTAGCTAATTTTAAAAAAACCATTCTAGAAAAACTTGTAATTTTATTAAAAGTTTTTTTATTTACAGTTTTGATACATCGATTAGATAAAATTGTTTTTGAACTTTCTTTTGGTAAACTTGAAAGCTGATACAAAGCATTCCATCTTGTTGCTTTAAAAAAATTTTTATTGGATGATATTTGTTTTAATATAAAATGGTTTAATTCTAATTGTTTTAATATTTTTCTATTTTTTTTATCTTTTGATAATATTTTTTTCATTTGTATGTGTTAATTTAGTTCTAGATTATCCCAAGGAGATGTAAATTTAAAAGCTCTATATTCTTGACTCAATTCAACTCTTTCATTTGTAACTCTTTTTCTACTATAATCATAACTCGCTTCTACAAAACCACTCAAAGGAAAATCTTTTCTTAAAGGATAACCTTCAAAACCATAATCAGTAAGTAGTCTAGTTAAATTAACATGATCACTAAAAAAGACACCAAACATATCCCAGGCTTCTGATTCATACCAACTGGCAGCAGGAAAAAGCTCTCCGCATGATTTTATAGGCATTAATTCAGTTGTTAAAACCTTTATTCTTAATCGAATATTATAACGAACACTCAAGAGATCATAAACAATTTTAAACCGATACTTATTGGAAGGATAGTCCACTCCTGAAAGACAAGTTAAAATTTTAAATTGATATTTTATATGATTTTTAAGAAAAAGTAAAACAGGTATTAAATGATCTCTTTTCACTATAATACTAATTTCTCGTTGATGAATTTGAATTTTTAAAATAGGTAAAGTTTTCAATATAATTTTAAGATTTTCAGCAATAAATAAATTATTCATTTTTAAACTTGTTTATTTAAAATCGTCTGTTCTTTTTAGCAGATTTTGCATTTGTATGTGTTCGTTGACCTCTGACAGGAAACCCTCGTTCTCTTCTTATTCCTTTGTATGATTTTATAACAATTAATCTTTTTAAAGATAATGATTTAAATTTTTTTAACTCATTGTTTAAAATTAAATTTTGTTTTTCAATAATTTGCAATAGTTCTTTGATTTGTTCAGAAGTTAAATCTTTAATTTTTAAATTAGTAGAAAATCCTAGTTTTTTACAAATCATTAATCCAGTACTAACCCCTATTCCATAAATATGAGTTAAACCAATTAACACTGATTTATTCTCAGGTAATTTTGTTTCTAATAAATAAAGCATTTTTGTTTAAAAATATATGTTTTCTATAAGATTATTTACACTCATATGAATTGAGTTTAAATAAATATCAGGTGTTAACCCTAATATTAAAGTATAAAAAATAAGAGGAATAAAAATAAATAATTCTCGTTTGTTTATATCTAATGTTTGTTTTATGTATTGACTCTTTAAGTTACCATATGAAATTCTATTGAATAACCATAAGGCGTAACAACCTCCTAAGACCATACCGGTTGCTCCAAAAAACGTTACACTAGAATTCACTTTAAAAGAACCTGTGAATATTAAAAATTCACCAATGAAGCCACTAGTGCCTGGAAAACCTATATTTGCCATAGTAAAAAATAAAAAAATTGATACATAAAGGGGCATTGTATGAACAAGTCCTCCGTAATATTTTACTAATCTGGTTCTATAACGCTCATACACCACTCCAATTATTACGAATAAAGCACTAGCAACAAATCCATGACTTAAACTTTGTAATAATGCTCCTTCAATACCAATGTTATTAAAACTAAAAATTCCTAACATTACAACATTCATGTGTGCAACGGAAGTATAAGCAATAATTCTTTTAAAATCAGTTTGCCTTATTGCAGTCAGTGATGCATAAATAATTCCTATTAATGACAAGGTATAAACTAAAGGAGTAAAATAAAAAGAAGCTTCTGGAAATAAAGGTAACGAAAACCTAATAAAACCATAAGTACCTAATTTTAAAAGTACACCAGCCAGAATAACAGAACCTGCTGTAGGTGCTTCAACATGAGCTTCAGGTAACCATAAATGAACAGGCACCATTGGGACTTTAGCAGCAAATGCCAAAAAAAATGTAAACCATAAAATTTTTTGTTCTAAATCTGAAAATACAAAAGTCAATAAAACTTCATAATCAGTACTTCCAACTTGATTATAAATATATAAAATAGATAACAACATCATGACAGAACCTAACAGTGTGTATAAAAAAAAATAATATGCTGCCAACATTTTTCTTTCTCTAGACCCCCAAATCCCAACAACTAAAAACATAGGAATTAAAATACTTTCAAAAAAAATGTAAAATAATAAAACATCTAAAACACAAAAAACACCAATTAAAAAAAATTCAATAATCAAAAATGAGATTAAATAGCCTTTTAAATTAGAATGAATACTATTCCAACCGATTAATAAACAAAGAGGTATTAGTAAAGTTGTTAACAATAAAAAAAATAAAGATATACCATCTAAACCTAATGTTATATTTAAATTCAATGCTGGAATCCATAAAATTTTTGTCACAAATTGAAAAGTTCCAACTGATTTTTTAAACCCAGACCAAATACCTAAAAAAATTAGAAAAGGCAAAGATGAAAAATGTAAAGCAATTACTTTTAATAAATTTTTTTTTTCAGGATTAATAAAAATTAATAAGAAAATTCCTATCAACGGAATTAAAGACGTATAAAACAAAATATTTTGAAAATAAAACACAGAAACTAAATTCATATAATTATTTTAAGAAAATCTAACTCTTAATTTATAAAATTTTTTGGAATAAAAGGATTCGAACCTTTGAATAATCGTACCAAAAACGAGCGCCTTGCCACTTGGCTATATTCCAAAAATTAATTTAAATATTTTTTTTTGTAAAAAATTGATTGCTTTGAATCAATATTATATTTATTTCTTTTTTGATTTAAATTGAAATTTTTGTCATCTTTTTTTTTAAAAATAATTTGTTCAAAATTTTGTTCTACAGAATTTTGAAAAGAAACGTATAAACTACCATCTGAAGAAATATTGATACTTTTAAAAGATTTCATATTATCTATCCACTTCTCCAAACACAATATCTTGTGTTCCAATAATAGTAACAACGTCAGCAATCATATGACCTTTTGACATCATTTCTAAACCTTGTAAATGAGCAAATCCAGGAGCTTTAATTTTACATCGATAAGGTTTATTTGAATTATTAGAAATTAAATATACTCCGAATTCACCTTTTGGTGCCTCTGTTCCTGTATACGTTTCATTTGAAGGAATTGTTATTCCATTGGTATAAAATTTAAAATGATGAATTAATGATTCCATTGATTGTTTTATATCGAATCTTGAAGGCGGAGTAATTTTATTATCATCAGTTTTTATATTACCAAATGGAATTTGATCTAAACATTGTTCAATAATTCTAATTGATTGTTTCATTTCAAAAATCCTTATCAAATATCTGTCAAAGCAATCACCGTGTGATCCTGCCAAAATATCAAATTCCAATTCATTATATATTTCATAGGGTTGACTTTTTCTTAAATCCCATTCTAATCCAGAACCTCTGAGCATAACACCACTAAATCCCCAATCTTGAGCTTGTTTTAAAGAAACTACTCCAATATCAACAAGTCGTTGTTTCCAAATTCTATTTTCAGTAAGCATTTCCTCAATTTCAAGTATTCGTAATTTAAATTGTTCTTTAAAAAGATAAATATCTGTTAATAATCCTTTTGGTAAATCTGTATGAACTCCACCTGGCCGAAAATAGGCTGCATGCATTCTAGCTCCAGAAACTCTTTCATAAAATTCCATTAATTTTTCTCGTTCTTCAAATCCCCATAGCATAGGCGTCATTGCACCAACATCCATAGCATGACATCCTACTGCTAACAAATGATTTAAAATTCGAGTAATTTCTGCAAACAAAACTCGAATATATTGAGCACGCTTAGGAATACTACAATTTAATAATTTTTCGATAGCTAAACAAAATGTATGTTCTTGTGCCATCATAGAAACATAATCTAACCTATCAAAATAAGGTAGTGCTTGAAGATAATTTTTATATTCTATTAATTTTTCAGTACCTCTGTGAAGTAAACCTATATGTGGTTCAGCTCGTTCTACAACTTCTCCTGTTAATTCTAAAACAAGTCTTAAAACACCATGAGCTGCTGGATGTTGAGGACCAAAATTAACAGTAAAATTTTTAATCTCTTTTACTAATTCTTTTTTTAAAACCATAACAACTATTATAATAAGCTTAAGTAGATTTGAACTACTGACTTTACGCTTATCAGGCGTACACTCTAACCAAACTGAGTTATAAGCTTTTTTAATAAAATTATTTTAATTAAAACAGTTTTGATACCACAAAATAATGGTATTGGATTGATGGAACTACTAAAAGTGCTATTGGCATAAATCCATGATTCACACCACAAATCTCACTACATTGTCCAAAAAATAAACCAATTCGCTTTAAAAAAACATTAACTTGATTTAATCTACCCGGACAAGCATCAACTTTAACACCAAAAGACGGAATTGTCCAGCTATGTAAAACATCAACTGAAGTAACTAATAATCTTAGATGTGTGTTTGAAGGTAATAGAACACGTTTATTTGTTTCAAGCAGTCTAAAAAAACCTAAATAATTTTTTTGATTAATACTTTCTTCAGTCAATAAATAACATGTGTATTTTAAAGTTTTATCAGAATCCATACAAGTTGACATAGTATCAAAATCTGAAATTTCATAACTCCAAAACCATTGATGACCTATAATTTTAACTGAAATTTCTGGAGTTGCTATTTCATCCATAGAATAAAGTAAAGTAAATGAAGGTGAAGCTAGATTTAATAAAGTAAGAGCTGGTAAAGATGTCCACACGATTTCTAACGCATTAGAATGAAAAAAACTCTGGGTTTCTTGAGTATTAAATTCTTCAAAATTAGAAATTGTAGCAATAACTAACCAAGCTACTAACATTACAATAACAGTGATAACAAATAATAAATGTTTATTAAATTCCAAAAGTCCTTCCATAGTAGTTGTAGATGGATCTTGTAATCTTAATTGCGCAAACTCTGGAGCATCGCAAAAAAAGAAAATTTTTTCTATACTCATTTTAAGTATTGTTTTTTGATGTTGACATAAAAAATAATGCAACAATAATTAATATTAAATTTCGATAATCTAAATTATATTCAAACATTAACCAAAATTGTCGTAAACATAAGATTAATGAAATTGTAGTTAGAATAATTAGAGTGTAATGATATAATGAACCTGTTTGAGCTTTATGTAATTGATTTGCTGTTTTTAATGCTACTCCTGAAAGACCTGTTGGACCCATAATTTCAAACGCAGCTCGATCAATACATTTATAACTCATAGAATAGCCAAATTTAAAAAAAAATTGACTAAAAACTTCATTATAAATTTTATCAAAAAACCATTTCTTGTTCAAAAATGTATAGACTTTTCTACCAAAATATGATGTTTTGAAATAAAATAATATCGAACTTTGAAAATTATATAAAAAAAAGGATAAACTAGCACCAAACAAACTAAGTGTAACTGGTAATATTTTATAAAAAAATTCTACAAATTCGGCGTCAAAAACATGAAGAATTTTAGGGTTATTATAAATAGCCGTGCCAAAAAAATGACTTCCAACACCTACAATCATATCTTTTGAATAAAATCCAATAAAAATACTGGGAATAGATAAAAAGCATAAAGCAATAAAAATATTGCTAAAAGTTTCTTTAGCAAATCCAATTACAGGTCTATAACCATTTGGTTTTACTAAAAAAGTTAAGCACGCTAATCGTGTTGAATAAAAAGCTGTTAAAAAAGCACCAAAAGTTCCTAAAAAATAACTAAAGTGGCTTACTGTATTAAATCTACCATACGCTAATTCCAAAATTAAATCTTTTGAATAGAAACCTGCTAAAAATGGGAAACCAATTAAAGCCAATGAACCTATAGTCATTGCCGAATATGTAAAAGGAACTAAATTTTTTAAGCCTCCCATTTTTCTCATATCTTGTTCATCATTCACAGCATGAATAACAGCACCTGCACCTAGAAATAATAATGCTTTAAAAAACGCATGATTTGCCAAATGAAAAACTCCAACCGCATAATCAGAAAGACCGCAAGAAAATATCATATACCCTAATTGACTACAAGTAGAATATGCAATTACTCGTTTTAAATCATTTTGTAATAATCCAACGCTCGAAGCAAAAAATGCTGTCATTGCACCTAAAACTGAAACAAATTTTAAAACATTAAGAGTATGTTCATAAATAAACGAGCTTCTAACAATTAAAAAAACACCAGCAGTAACTAGAGTAGCTGCATGAATAAGTGCCGAAACAGGGGTAGGTCCTTCCATGGCATCAGGAAGCCAAGTGTGAAGACCTAATTGAGCAGATTTTCCTACTGCACCCAAAAATAGAAAAACACAAATTAATGTTAACAAATTTAAATCCATATTTAAAAAATTAACAGTTTGAGTTTTAAAAAACGGAGTTAAAGAAGCAACTGTCGCATAATCTACTGATTTAAAATAAACAAACATAATTAAAATTCCGATAATCAAACTAAAGTCTCCTATTCTATTAATAATCATAGCTTTGATTGCTGCTTTATTAGCTTGGACTCTAGTAAACCAAAAATTTATCAATAAATAAGAACACAAACCTATTCCTTCCCAACCTAAAAACATTTGAATATAATTATCAGCTGTAACTAAAATTAACATGAAAAATGTGAATAGAGATAAATAAGACATAAATCTAGGTAAATGAGGATCGTGTCCCATATATTCTACTGAATATAAATGTACTAAAGAAGAAATAAAAGACACTACGACACACATAACAACAGTTAAACTATCAAATAAAAATCCCCAATTTATTAATAACACTTCTGAGCTTACCCATGTAGCTAATTTAAAATAAACAAAACTACCCATTAAACCTACTTCATAAAAAGCAAAAAGAGATAATAAAAAAGTAAGAATTAAACATCCCGTTGTAACTATCGAAGAACCTTTAGGACCTATAAATCGACCGAATAATCCAGTTATACAAAAACCAATAAAAGATAAAAAAACTAATACTACATACATTTTAAAAAAAGGAACTTGAACCTATACTAACATCTTAAAGGATTCGAACCCTTGACCATCAGCTTAGAAGGCTGTTGCTCTGTTCCAACTGAGCTAAAGATGCATACACTGAAAAATATTTTCATCTAAAATTTAAAAAATAAAAATGTTTTAAGAAGATTTCGCCATAACAGTCAAACAATTTAATATACTTTAATGACTTTTTTTTAACAGTATTTATTGTTACATGATCGGGGTTTGTTGAGTTTAAAAGAGATTTAATTCTATTTCTGGGTAAAAATAAAATTTTTATTTCTAATCGTATACCTGTAAAACTTATAGTTTTTATTTTTTTCAAAAAATATAAAATAATTAACGGATTAAAAGAATTTATAACAAATTCTTTACTGTAAAATCGAAATTCATATTGCTCTTGAGCTGTTTTATTTACATGCGGTGATTTTAAAACCGTAATAAATTTTCTTTTTTTTTGTTTCGAAAAACACTTTAAATTAAGTATTAAAATTTCTAATTTAACAAGAAAATCAGTAAACTTTTTCAATGTTTGTTTGTCTTTAGATAATAGTTTTAAATATAAAAACATTTTTAAATTGCCAGAAGAAATGGGATTCGAACCCATGGTATATCTCAAGATGTACAAAGATTTAGCAGATCTTCGCTTTAAACCACTCAGCCATTCTTCTTTTTAAATCATTAATAAACTAGCTTTAACGAATAAAAGATAAATTATTGTTGGATCTAAGCATAAAATAATTAACAATAATGATAAAATAGAAATCAAAAATGATTTTTGAGTATCAATTGGTAAATATAGCCTTCCTACTATGGTATTTTCAAAATACAAAATTTTAATTAACCTAATATAATAAAACGTTGATATTACACTAAAAAGAATACTAAGCACAGCAATCAAATATGTAGAAGACTTTATAACTACTGAAAAAATACCGACTTTAGCCAAAAAACCTACCATTGGGGGAATGCCAGCAATGGAGAATAAAACAATAGATAAAATTAAAGCCAACATAGGATTTGCTTCTTTTAATAGTAGTAAATCTCCTAATTCTTTATTGGATTTATTAAAATAAAAATTCTCTTTTTGTTTTAAAAATAAATAAATAGACCAAAAACACAAACCAGATAACATGTATATGAATAAATAATAAAACAGCATTTGTAATCCTTCAACGTTACCAGTACTTAATGAAAGGAGCAAGTAACCGGTATGTCCTATAGAACTATACGCTAGTAAAGTTTTCAATTTTCGCTGTTCTAATCCACCAAATGAACCTACAAAAATACTTGTTACTGAAAACAAAAAAAAATAAATTTGATAATTATCAATAAAAATTTGATAAAAGCTCATATAACATAATCTCATTAATAAAATAAATAAACCGATTTTTGGAATCACAGAAAAAAAAAATGTAGTGATATTTGGCGATCCTTCGTAAACATCTAATGACCAAAAATGGAAGGGAGCAATAGAAAGTTTAATAAATAAACTGACACAAATCAGCATAAAACCAATTGAAATGAAATCTAAGTTTAGTGATGACATGCTAGCAAAAATAATTGAATCTGCTTCGTGATAACAATTAAAAATCTCACCAATCAACGATAAATTTTTATTCAAATAAATTGAATCCATTAAAGACAAATTAAAAGAATTGAAATTTTGACAAATAGAAAAATATTTAGATTCTATTTCCGAAATAGAAAATATTTGAGAATTTAAAACAATTTTTTCTGGACTTTGTTGAAAATAAAATTCTAACAATCTTTCAGGTATCGTTGAAGAAACCGAATTGATACCATTAAATTTATTAGACCAGCCAATTAAATCATCAAAATTAGAAATTGGAAAAACGCTTGTGTATGTTACAACTTCTTTAGAACTTATAAAATAAGTATTCAAAAAATTGTCACCAAATAAATTATAAGAACAAAAAAAAATAAATTCATTCAAACATAATATTTTTGAAATAGAATCATATAACTGTGAAATTTCATCAGAAGATACAAAAAGTAAAGAGGTAAACATTTGAAAGTCATCAAAATTTAAACTTCCAAAACAACCATATAAAATAGAAGATCCAAACAGAAAGAAAGCCGAAGACAGAGATCCAATAATAAAATATTTTAAACCGCTTTCTATAGAATAACCAGAATTTCTTTTGAATGCTGACATTATATAGAAAGCAACACTCTGTAATTCTATAGACAGATAAGCTGTCATTAAATCATTAGACGAACACAATAAAAATAAACCTAAAATAGAAATTGTAATTAATACTAAATATTCAAAATTATTTTGCTTTGGTTCATCTCGAACTGAAATATTTACAGTTAATAAAAATAAAATTGAAGTTAAAGAAATAATCAACTTTACAGAAAAACTAAAATAATCGTTAATAATAAAATTATTACTGCTTAATGAATTTGTAATTAATAAATCTTCATTTAAAAGAAGAAAAAGAGATAAAATAATAAATAATGTACCAATATAATAGACTTGTTTATTTAAAAGAATAAATCCACTCTTACGTTGATACGCTGTACTGATACCATAAAAAGTAAATTGGAGTATGGAACAACTCAGAAAAAGCTCTGCTGAAAGAGACATCTCTGACAAATTATATATTTGAAATAATTCTGTAAACTCTATCATCATTTAGTTAAGAACAGGAATCGAACCTATATTTCTAATAAAAGAAACCAAAAATATTTATTTTTCTTAACAAAATTTAATATAGAATAACTAAACCTTATAATTAACAAGATTAGTTTCTATAATTCCAATTATAGGAATCAAAATTAAAAAGAATGAAAAGTAATATATTGATGCTAACTGACCTAATGTAATAAAAGGGTCAGTAATCGGAGCTTGGCCAACCCACATTAAAGTAAGAAAATCAGCAACCAACAACCAATAGAAAACTTTAAATAATGGTCTGTAAGTTGTATTTCGAATATAACCAGTATAAGTAAAAGGAATTAAAAGCATAATTAAAATTGAACCACCCATAGCAAGAATTCCAGCGGCTTTATGCGGAATTGATCTTAAAATTGCATAAAATGGTAAAAAATACCACTCTGGAACTAAGTGTTTAGGAGTTTCCATAGGATCTGCAGGAATACAATTATCTGGGTGATTTAAAAAATTTGGAAAAAAGAAAACGAATACACTAAAAAACAAAATAAATACAGTAAATGCAAATAAATCTTTAGCAAAATAATAAGGATAAAATGGAACATCATCTACACCAGTATCGGACCCTATTGGATTATTTGATCCGTCTTTGTGTAATAATGCTAAATGAAGTATTGTTAATCCTGCAATAATAAAAGGCAATAAAAAATGAACGCTATAAAATCTTCTTAA
>PKEA01000011.1 GCA_002862805.1 Flavobacteriaceae bacterium
ACAAATCCGGTTTGGTTATTATTGAGATCATTTATTGCACTTACAGCAACTCTAGTGCCATTATTTGACAAAGAAACATCATAACCTAAAGCATCTAAAGCATTTAATCCGTTAATGTCTTGTCCTATTTGTGTCCATGTGTTTGAAATGTATTGAAAAATTCTTAATTGCCCAGAATTACTTCCATTATCATCATTTCCTGGTGAAGTTATTGCAATAATTGTACCATCTGAGGATAAATCTATATTTGTACCTGCAAAATCTCCATAGTTTTTACCTAAAATGGGTTGGCCTAATAAAACCCAATTATCTAAAATATTTTGATATACATAAACTACACCTTCAGATTGAGAAGAACCATTATCTAATTTATTTGCCGCAATAGCAATAATAGAACCATCAGCTGATATAGCAACATTTTTACCTACACCTTCAAGGTAAGAAGTTCCATAAAATCTTGCCCCTACTTGAGTCCAAACGTTTGTAATGTTTTTATATACAACCGCACTTCCACATAAATCAGCATTTTGATCATTTAAACGAGCACTAACAATAATAGTGTTTCCGTCTGATGATATTGCTACATGTTCCCCAAATATATCTTCTGCAACTTCTCCATAAAGTTTATCACCAATTAATGTTTGACTATATCCTGAAAATGTAATTAAAAGTATAAGTAATAATTGCTTCATTTAAATAAAATTAGTTTTTATAAAAATATTAAAAATAATATTATAAATTATACAAAATTACTTTAGTATTTTTGTAAAATAACAACACACAACTACATTATGAAAATTTCAATAGGAAATGACCACGCAGGTCCAGATTATAAAAGAGCAATTTTACTGTATTTAGAAGAAAAAATGCACACTGTTATTAATCATGGAACAGATACTTTTGACAGTGTTGATTATCCAGATTTTGGACATGAGGTAGCCTATGATGTGCAAATGAAAAATGCCGATTTAGGAATTGTTATTTGTGGTTCAGGAAACGGAATTGCTATGACAGCTAATAAACATCAAGGTGTTCGTGCTGCATTGTGTTGGACAAAAGAAATTGCAGAATTGGCTCGTCAACATAACGATGCCAATGTTATAAGTATTCCAGCAAGATATACTTCAATTCAACAAGCTGTTGATATGGTAGATACTTTTTTAAATACAAAGTTTGAAGGTGGCCGACATGCCAATAGAGTAAATAAAATTGCTTGTAAATAAATGAGTCACAACCATATTCACAAACACCAAGTACAGGGAAAAAATTTACTTTTTTCTATACTACTTAATGTGATTATTACATTAGCTCAAGTAATAGGTGGAATCATTTCAGGAAGTTTAGCATTAATTTCAGATGCTTTACATAATTTTTCAGATGTACTTTCTTTAACTTTTAGTTTAATTGCCCATAAATTATCTAGAAGAAAAGCATCTTTAGATCAAACTTTTGGTTTAAAAAGAGCAGAGTTATTAGCTGCTTTTGTAAATGCTTCGACATTAGTAATAGTTGCATTTATATTAATTTATGGCGCAATTGAAAGATTAATTAATCCACATGTAATAGAATCAGAATTAGTTATTTGGTTAGCTTTATTAGGAATAATTGTAAATGGTTTTTCTGTTCTCTTATTAAAAAAAGACGCGGATCATAATTTAAACATGAAATCAGCTTATTTGCATTTACTTACCGATATGATGGCCTCTGTAGCGGTTTTGGTTGGAGGATTATTAATGAAATTTTACGGTTGGTTTTGGGTAGATAGTGTAATGACAATATTAATTGCAATTTATTTGATAATAGTTGGAATAGATTTACTAAAAAAAGCAACAAAAATGCTCATGCTTTTTACACCTGAAGAAATTAACATTAAAGAGCTCGTTAAAGAAGTACATAAAATAAATGGAGTAAAAAAATTACATCACATACATGTTTGGCATTTAAATGAAGAAGAATTGCATTTAGAAGCACATTTAGATTGTGAGGAAGATATAAAAATGAGTGAGTTTAATAGCTTATTGCATCAAATTGAAGAGGTACTTTTCGAAAAATTTGGAATTAATCACATAAATATTCAACCTGAATTTAAAAAAGAAGACCCTAAAGATTTTATAGTTCAGGATTAATTATTTTATCATATTCTTAAAATTTAACCTTATAATTATCAAATACATATAAATTCACCTCTTTATTTAAAAACCTATATTTTAGATAATTTTTAGTTTAAATATTTTATAATTTTGAGGAACAACACATACTCAAAATTATATGTCTACTACTTTTATTATTAAAAAACTCCTTGTTGCTAATAGAGGAGAAATTGCTATTCGTGTATTTAGAGCAGCTACTGAATTAAGAATTCAAACAGTTGCAGTTTATACTTTTGAAGACCGTTATTCCTTACATCGTTACAAAGCCGACCAAAGTTTTCAAATTGGTAACGATTCTGAAGCGATTAAACCTTACTTAGATATTGAAGAAATCATTAAGGTTGCAAAAGAAAATCAGGTCGATGCTATTCATCCTGGTTACGGCTTTTTATCTGAAAACGTAACTTTTGCTAAAAGGTGTTCTGAAGAAGGGATTATTTTTGTGGGACCAAAAGTAGAAGCAATGTTACAATTAGGTGACAAAGTAGAAGCTAAAAAAGTAGCAAGAGCAATTGGGGTTCCACTTATCCAAGATTCAAAAATAAACCTTGAAACAATTGAAGATGCTTTGTCAGAAGCAAAAGCAATTGGTTTTCCAGTAATGCTTAAAGCTGCTGCAGGTGGTGGTGGTAGAGGAATGCGCGTTATTCGAAGTGCTGAAGAAATTAAAACTGCTTTTGTTAATGCAAAAAGCGAAGCTTTAAAATCTTTTGGAGATGATACTCTTTTTATTGAAAAATTTATTGATAACCCAAAACATATTGAAGTACAAATATTAGGAGATAACTATGGAAACGTAGTGCATTTATATGAAAGAGACTGTTCTGTTCAAAGACGTTTTCAAAAAGTAATTGAAATTGCTCCTTCTATTTTAAAAGATGAAACAAAACAAAAATTATACGATTATGCAATTAAAATTGCAAAATATGTAAATTATAATAACGCAGGAACCGTTGAGTTTTTAGTCGATCAAGAAGAAAATATTTACTTTATTGAAGTAAACCCAAGAATTCAAGTAGAACATACCATTACTGAAGAAATTACAGGAATTGATATTGTTCGTTCGCAATTAATTATTGCTGCTGGTCATCCGTTATCGCACAATCAAATATTTATTCATAGCCAAGAAGATGTTCCTTGTAAAGGTTGGGCAATTCAATGTAGAATTACTACAGAAGATTCTGAAAATGATTTCAAGCCCGATTATGGAACTATCATAGCTTATAGAAATGCTGCTGGTTACGGAATTCGTTTAGACGAAGGAAACTGTTATTCTGGGGTAACTATTTCACCTTTCTTCGATTCTATGCTGGTAAAAGTTTCGTCAAGCGGAAGAACATTAAAAGGGGCTTCTGACAGATTAAGAAGAACTTTAGAAGAATTTAGAATTAGAGGTGTAAAAACAAATATTCCGTTTTTAACCAATGTAATGTCTAACGAAACTTTTAGAAATGGAGAGGCAACCGTAAATTTCATACCAGAAAATCCACACTTATTAGTTCCACGTTATGAATATTCAAAAGATAGAGCAACTAAATTAATCAAATATTTAGCCGAAGTTAAAGTAAACGGTCATCCAGATGTTAAAAAAATAGATACTGATAAAGTATTTAGAAAACCACATGTTCCACAAGTTTTAGAAACAGAATATCCAAAAGGAACAAAAGATTTATTAAATGAAATGGGTAGAGAAAAATTTATCCAATACATTAAAAATGAAACTAAAATTTTCTATACCGATACTACTTTGCGCGATGCTCACCAATCGCTTTTTGCAACGAGATTACGTAATCATGATATTTTAAAAGTAACCGAAGGAATGGCTAAAAATTTCCCACAACTTTTTTCATTAGAAGTTTGGGGTGGAGCTACCTTTGATGTTACGATGCGTTTCTTACATGAAGATCCATGGGAACGCTTAAGACACATTAGAAAAGCAGCGCCAAATGTTTTACTTCAAATGTTATTTAGAGGAAGTAATGCGGTTGGTTATTCGGCTTATCCTGATAATGTTTTAGAACAATTTATCATTAAAAGTGCCGAAAACGGTATCGATGTGTTTAGAATTTTCGATTCGCTAAACTGGATTGAAGGAATGAAGCACAGTATAAAAGTGGTAAACGAAAAAACAAATGCTATTGCAGAAGCTTGTATTTGTTATACTGGTGACATTTTAAATCCAGAACGCCAAAAATTCAACTTAGAATATTATGTTAATTTAGCCAAAGAACTTGAAGCTGCTGGAGCACATATGTTAGCCATTAAAGATATGGCTGGTTTATTAAAACCTTATGCGGCACAAGTGTTAATAACGGAGTTAAAGAAACATATTTCTATACCTATTCACTTACATACACACGATACTTCGTCAATTCAATCTACTACTTACTTAAAAGCAATTGAAGCAGGAGTAGATGTGGTAGATGTTGCTTTAGCATCTATGAGCGGATTAACATCACAACCTAATTTTAATTCGTTAGTAGCTATTTTAGAAGGTACGGAAAGACAAAACCCTAATAATCTTAAAAAATTAAACGAATATTCTAATTATTTTGAAGTAGTTCGTGAATATTATTATCCGTTTGAAAGTGAATTAAAAGCTGGAACTGCTGAAGTGTATGACCACGAAATTCCAGGCGGACAATATTCTAATTTATTGCCACAAGCTAGAGGTTTAGGTTTAGAAGATAAATTTGAAACCATTAAAGAGAATTATAAAATTGTCAATCATTTATTTGGTGATATTGTAAAAGTAACTCCGTCTTCAAAAGTAGTGGGCGATATGGCATTGTTCATGACTTCTAATAATTTATCTGCTCAAGAAGTAATTGAAAAAGGAGATACATTGGCTTTTCCAGAATCGGTAAAACAACTTTTTAGAGGCGATTTGGGTCAACCATACGGAGGTTTTCCAAAAGAACTACAAAAATTAATTCTTAAGAAAGAACAACCTTATACTGAAAAACCAAATGCACATTTAAAACCAATTGATTTTGAAGCACAATTAAAAGAATTACATCAAAAATTTGACACTAAATTAACCGTTGAAGATTTATTATCTTATATTATGTTTCCAAAAGTTTTTGAAGACTTTTATAATTTTAGAAAGTACTTTGGAAGAGTTGAAAAATTACCAACTCCTAGTTTTTATTATCCTTTAGAACCAAATGAAGAAATAATTGTAAATTTAGATTTAGGAAAAAACATTATTATTAAATTAAGATATGTTGGAGAACCAAATGATGAAGGTTTTAGAGAAGTGTTTTTTCAAATTAATGGTCAAACCAGAAACGTTTTGGTAAAAGATAAATCTGTAAAATCAGTTAAAGTTACCAATGCAAAAGTAAACGGACCAAATGATATTGGCGCTCCTTTACAAGGAAGTTTACTTAAAATACTGGTTACTGAAGGCGAAAAAATAGAAAAAGATACTCCTTTATTTATTATTGAAGCTATGAAAATGGAAACCACCATTTGCGCACCAAGAGCTGGAGTAATTACTAAAGTTGTACTTAAAGAAAAATCAATGATAGAACAAGATGATTGTATAATTCAAATACAATAAATCAACTAAATTAATAATTATAAAGCTGTTTCATTTTTTGGAACAGCTTTATTCGTTAAATTTACCTACTAATTTTAAATTTTACATGAGCGATAATAAACCACAGTTTAAAAAAGAGAATTACCCTATAAATGAAGAATTAAGAAGTTATTTAGAAAAGTATAAAAGATTAACACGTATTAATATTTTTTATGACGACTTACTTAGGTTTCAAGGAGCTATTTCTGTTTTCGATAAAGATGATAAAGATACTTTATGGGTTAGGGTTTATTATAATGAATTTGAAAAAGTTGAGATAGATAATAGTTTAAAAAAGATTTACACTCTTTTACACTCCGATGGTGATATAAAAAACATTCAATTTCTTAATGTAGATTATATCGATTTTTGCACTTTTGGAAATTCACAACCTTTTCGTATAAAAATAAGAAATATTTTAAATGATAATTATACTCATTTTTATATAAAAAAAGCCGACGCTTCGCGTGTATTTGGTTTAGAGCTAGAGCATATTTTATCTCCAAATAGAATTAATTTTTTAGTTTTTGGAGACACTTTAATTGAGGAACATATTTTAGGAATCCCTGGCGACATTTTTTTAGAAAACAATTTAAAAAATTGTAGCGAATTAGAAAAAGCACAAATTGCAAAAGAATTTGTAAAGTTTAACGAACGATGTACAATTGGGCTACTAGGGGATATGCGTGCTTATAATTTTGTAATTGTTCCTTTTTATGATTTTGATCAAAGGGTTTTTAGAATTAGAGCAATTGATTTTGATCAACAATGTTATGAAGGAAGTTTTAAACTTTATAAACCCCATTTATTTAAAGAAAACTTTCTTTTTAATAAGTTGGTTTTAGATAAATTAAACCAAGATGCTATAGAACAATATCAAAATGAAGAACGCTCTATTTTAGTAAAAAGATTATTAGATTCTGAAATTAGATTAAACGATTTGCTAGAAGCAATGAAATCTACAAAATTGGCTCCTCAGTCGCATATTGAACAACTTCGGGAAGAAATTTACGATTATACTTTTGATCTTGAATTTAAAAAAGCTGATTCAATGGGTGAAATTGTAGAAGTAGCTTTAAATTTCATGAAACGTAATTTTAAATTTGACGAAAACGATTTTTAATTTTTACAAATGAAAAATTTAGAAATTGATACTATAAGTAAACTATTAAAAAAAAGGCTACCAAATTCTCACAAAGGCGATTTTGGTCATGCATTGCTGATTTCTGGAAGTAAACAAAAAATGGGCGCTGCAATTATTGCTTCAAGAGCATGTTTAAGAAACGGTGTAGGTTTATTAACCGTTTCTATTCCTAAAGAAGAACGAAGTTCAATGTACGGCTCAATTCCAGAAGCAATGCTTCATTTTAGAGAAGAACAAATAGATTTTTTAAAATTCAATAGTCTTGCAGTAGGTCCAGGTTTAGAATTAGATGATGGCTCACAAAAATTAGTTTATTCGGTACTTTTAAAAGCGAATTATCCAATAGTTATTGATGCTGATGCTTTAAACATATTGGCAAAAAATCAAGAATGGTTCATTCAATTGCCTAAAAATTCAATTTTAACACCACATCCAAAAGAGTTCGATCGTTTATTTGGAAATCATAATTCAGAAGAAGAAAGAAGAAATACAGCAATAGCAAAAGCGAAAGAATTCAAATGTATTATTGTTTTAAAAGGACACAAAACATTTATTACAAATGGAACAACTTCTTTCATAAATACAACTGGAAATGCCGGATTAGCAAAAGGAGGTTCTGGCGATGCATTAACCGGAATTGTTTTAGCTTTTTTAGCACAAGGTTATGAACCTATAAATGCTGCAAAATTAGCTGTTTTCATGCACGGCCTTTCAGCAGATATCACTTTACAAACACAAAGTGAAGAAAGTATGTTAATAACCGATGTAATTGAAAATTTAGGTAAAGCGTTTCAAGAAATCCGTTCCAAAATAAAGTAATACCAATTGAAGAATTAAAATACCATAAACGACTAACATAAAAGAGGTTTTATTCGTCTTGTGTCTAAAAACTTGCATAGCTCCTAAACCACCAATTGTTCCGCCAACTAAAACTAAAAAGAAAAGAGTTCGTTCAGGAATACGCCATTTGTTTTTTCTTGCCAATTGTTTGTCATAACCAAAACAAAGGAAAGTAAAAGTGTTTATAATAATAAAATAAATTAATATTGATTTCAAAAGTTTAGAGTTTTACCCAAAGATAGTATTTTAGCACTTTAATCTACTTATAGTTTAAATTCATCATGACAAACATACAATTCATTAAAAAAGAAGTTACTACTTCAGATAAAAACATACAAGCTACTTTACAATTACTTTCAGAAGATTGTACGATTCCTTTTATTTCGCGATATCGAAAAGATTTTACTGGAAATTTAGATGAGGTTCAAATTGAAAATATTGCCAAACTTGCCAAACAATATGAAGAAATTGTAAAACGAAAAGATTCTATTCTAAAATCAATTGAAGAGCAAAACGCACTTTCGCCCGAATTAAAATTAAAAATTGAAAATAGTTTCGATTTACAAGAATTAGAAGATTTCTATTTACCGTATAAAAAAACGCGCAAAACAAAAGCAGATACAGCTCGAGAAAACGGATTAGAACCATTAGCAAAAATTATCATGGCACAAAATGCTGATGATGTTGAGTTTTTGGCTTCAAAATACTTGAATGAAAAAGTTGTAAATGAAGATGAAGCGTTGCAAGGTGCAAGAGACATCGTTGCCGAATGGATTAATGAAAACATCTACATTCGTAAGAGTTTAAGAAGAATGTTCCAGCGTCAGGCGGAAATTACCACGAAAGTGGTAAAAGCTAAAAAAGACGATGAAGGAGCGCAAAAGTTTGTACAATATTTTGATTGGTCAGAACCTATTTCAAAAGCACCATCACATCGATTATTAGCTATACTTAGAGCAGAAAATGAAGGTTTCATCAAATTTAAAGTGGAAATTGATAAAGAAGAAGCAATTGCTTTCATTGAAGAAAATATCATAAAAAATAAAAAATCAGATTGTGCTTCGCATATAGAATTAGCGATAAAAGACAGTTACAAACGTTTGTTAGAACCTGCAATTTCAAACGAAACCTTACAAGAAGCGAAAACAAAAGCCGATGCAAAAGCAATAGATGTTTTTGCTGGAAATTTAGGTCAACTTTTATTAGCACCGCCATTAGGCGAAAAACGAATTTTAGCTATCGATCCGGGTTATAAAAGCGGTTGTAAAGTAGTTTGTTTAGACGAAAAAGGCGATTTATTGTACAACGAAACCATTTATCCGCATGCGCCACAAAACGAAAGCGCCATGGCAATGAAAAAAATCCGTTCTATGGTAAATGCTTATGGAGTAGAAGCCATTTCTATTGGAAACGGAACTGCTAGTCGTGAAACCGAATTCTTCATTAAAAGAATAGCATTCGATAAACCAGTTCAAGTTTTTGTAGTTTCAGAAGCTGGTGCTTCGGTTTATTCTGCTTCTAAAATTGCAAGAGATGAATTTCCAAGTTACGATGTAACCGTTCGTGGAGCAGTTTCTATCGGAAGAAGACTTTCTGATCCTTTGGCCGAATTGGTAAAAATCGACGCAAAATCAATTGGAGTTGGGCAATACCAGCACGATGTAGATCAAACCAAATTAAAAGAAGAATTAGATACAGTTGTTATTCGTTGTGTAAATTCTGTTGGAGTTAATATTAATACAGCGAGTAAATCGTTATTGAGTTATGTTTCTGGAATTGGTGAAAAAATGGCCGAAAACATTGTGAATTATCGTTCCGAAAACGGACCATTTGAAGACCGAAAGCAAATTAAAAAAGTACCGAGATTAGGCGAAAAAGCATTCCAACAAGCAGCAGCTTTCATTAGAATTAAAGATGGAAAAAACCCATTAGATAATTCAGCCGTTCATCCAGAAGCGTATAAAATTGTCGAAAAAATGGCAATAGATTTAAAAGTTTCGGTAAACGAATTGATTGCCAATAAAGAAATGATAAGTAAGATTCAACCTGAAGAATATGTTTCAGAAGAAATAGGAATTTTAAGTTTACAAGATATTTTAAAAGAATTAGAGAAACCAGGTTTAGATCCAAGAAAAGCAGCAAAAGTATTTGAATTTGACGCTAATGTTCGTTCCATGAAGGATTTAAAAACCGGAATGATTTTACCCGGAATTGTGAATAACATCACTGCGTTTGGTTGTTTTGTAGATGTAGGAATTAAAGAAAGCGGACTAGTACATATTTCCCAACTAAAAGAAGGTTATGTTTCAGATGTAAACGAAGTAGTAAAGCTACACCAACACGTGCAAGTAAAAGTAGTTGAGGTGGATGAAGCAAGAAAACGAATTCAACTTTCGATGATATTATAGAAAATAAAAAAAATCCCAAACGCTTTTTTGTGTTTGGGATTTTTATTTAAAAAAGAAAAGAATTACTCTTTAGTAGTAGTTTCTTCGTCTTTTTTAGACTCTTTATTTTCTTCGTCTTTCATGGCGTTTTTAAATTCTTTAACACCTCCACCAAGTCCTTTCATCAATTCTGGAATTTTTTTACCACCAAAAAGTAATAAAACAATAACAACAATTAATATAACTTGCGGCGCTCCAATAACACCTAAAAATATTGATAATGTATTCATGATTTCAAAAATTATACAGCAAAGATAAAAAGAAAATAACAATCTTATATTTTTTAACGAATTATTATACACCTAATTACAAAAACGCATAGTAATTACTATATTTGTAGAAACAATTTTAGCTTAAATGTCTACTAAAAATTTAAAAAGAAAACTTTTTTTCAGAAAAATCTTTCGAAAACTCTTAAATAAGAGAAGGTTGGTTGTTTTAAATGAAGATACTTTTGAAGAAACATTTTCATTAAAGCTAAATTTAATGAATGTTTTTGTGGTTCTAATGCTTTCTTCTATTTTTTTAATAGGGATTACTACTTACATAATTGCATTTACATCATTAAGAGAATATATTCCAGGTTATGCTTCCACTAAACTAAAAAAAGACGCTTTACATTTAACGATTAAAACAGACTCTTTAGAAAATGCAGTTAAATTAAATGATTTATATATTTCTTCTATTAAAAAAATATTAACTGGAGATGTCGAATATGCTAAATTGAGTAAAGATTCATTAATAGCAGCCGAAAGGGCAAAATTAGATGTTTCTAAAACTGCAGCTTCTGAAGCCGAAATTCAACTGAAAGAACAAACAAAAAATGAAGATAAATATAACGTCTTTGAGTCAGCAAAACCAAAAGTTAACTTTGTATTATTTCCACCTGTTCAAGGTCCAGTTATTGAAAAATTCAATACTACAAATAAACATTTAGCCGTTAAAATTGCTGTTGCAAACAATACACCAATTAAATCTATTGCTAACGGAACCATTGTTTTTGCCGATTGGACACCGTCAAACGGATATGTAATTATTATAAGACATCAAGATGTTATTTTATCGGTCTATAAAAATGCAGCTTCATTAACTAAAAATCAAGGTGATACTGTTCGCTCAGGAGAAGTTATTGCTTTAGCGGGTAATTCAACATCTAATAATACAAGTACAAATCTTCATTTTGAACTTTGGAAAGATGGTTTCCCTATTGACCCCACACAATTCATTAATTTTGAATAACTTATGACTTTAAAAGCTTTTGCAGCAAAATTATTTGCGAAAAGAATTCATACAACTACAAAAAAATGGGCAACTAATCCGGTTGTTACACAAGAAAAAACGTTTCGAGAATTACTGGCTATAGCCAAAGAAACACAGTTTGGTAAAGATCATAATTTCCATACAATAAAAACGTTTCAAGAATTTGCAGATCAAGTTCCTGTTCGCGATTATGAACAACTGAAACCTTATGTAGATAGAGTTGTAAAAGGCGAAGAAAACATACTTTGGAAAGGAAAACCTTTATATTTTGCCAAAACATCTGGAACTACTTCTGGCGCAAAATATATTCCACTTACAAAAGAATCAATGCCTTTTCACATACAAGCGGCTCGAAATGCTATTTTGAGTTACATTCATGAAACAGGGAAAGCCGATTTTGTCGATGGGAAAATGATATTTTTACAAGGAAGCCCCATTTTAGAAGAAAAAAACGGAATTCAGTTAGGCCGACTTTCCGGAATTGTAGCACATTTTGTTCCAAAATATTTACAAAAAAACCGAATGCCAAGTTGGGAAACCAATTGTATAGAAGATTGGGAAACCAAAGTTAATGCAATTGTTGAAGAGACCATAAACGAAGATATGTCGGTTATTTCAGGAATTCCTTCTTGGGTACAAATGTATTTTGAAAAGTTAAAAGAAAAAGCAAATAAGCCTGTGGGCGAAATTTTCAAAAACTTTAATTTATTCATTTATGGTGGTGTTAATTTTGAACCTTACAGAGCTAAGTTTGAAAATTTATTAGGAAGAAAAGTAGATTCTATAGAACTTTTTCCAGCTTCAGAAGGTTTTTTCGCTTACCAAGATTCCCAAAAAGAAAAAGGAATGTTGCTGCTGTTAAACTCGGGAATTTTTTACGAATTTATAAGAGCAGATGAATTTTACACTGAAAATCCAAAACGACTTACTATTGGTGAAGTTGAACTTAATGTAAACTACGTTTTAATCATTTCTACCAATGCAGGACTTTGGGCGTATAACATTGGCGATACCGTTCAATTTACTTCTTTAAAACCTTACAGAATAATTGTTTCCGGACGAATAAAACATTTTATATCGGCTTTTGGAGAACATGTCATCGCAAAAGAAGTGGAAAGCGCTTTGCAAGAAGCAACAGAAAACTCAGATGTAAGAATAAACGAATTTACTGTTGCACCACAAATTAACCCAACTTCAGGCTTACCATATCATGAATGGTTTATAGAATTTGAAAACGAACCTAATAATTTAGAAGAATTTGCGTTACAAATAGATAATGCTATGCGAAAGCAAAACATTTATTATGACGATTTAATTGTAGGTAAAGTATTAAGAACATTGGTAATTACTAAAGTGGTTAAAAATGGTTTTCAAGAGTATATGAAATCTATTGGAAAACTAGGCGGACAAAATAAATTACCAAGATTAAGTGATAATAGAATTATTGCTGATAAATTAGAAAGAGAATAGAAAAAAGATGAAAGAGAAAAGATTTTTGAGTTTGATTTTATTCATTGCTGGATTTTCCCTTTCTGCTCAAGTAAAAGGAATTGTTAAAGATAACAGTACTGGTGAACCTATTCCTTTCGTAAACATTTGGGTTGAAAATGAGAATATTGGAACTACTACTGAAATAGACGGAACATTTTCTATTAACGTTAAGGAAAAAGATAAAAACTTAATCATCTCTGTTTTAGGTTATGAAAAACAGACTTTAAAACAAGCCGAATTCATGAATATTGAGCTTATGCCAAAATTGTATGAACTTAATGATGTGGTTGTTTTAATGAAGAAACAATCCAAGTATTTAGAAATTGGAAATGTAGATCACACTATTATGCAGGCTTTTGATAACGGTCCAAAAGTGGAAGCAAAATATTTTCCTTATGATTCAAAATACAAGAAACTAAAATTCATAAAAAAAGTCACCATTTTTACCGATTGTAGAATTGACAGCGCTTCTCTAAAAATTCGTTTTTTTAGTGTCGATTCATTAGGGAATCCTGGATATGAATTATTAAATAGAGATTTTATTGTTACTGTAAAAAAAGGAGTTATAAAACATAAATTTGATGTTTCAGAATTCAATTTAACCATGCCAACCAATGGAATTTTTGTAGCTTATGAAAAACTATTAATCTCAGATAACAGAATATCAAAAGGATATCAACCATATGTTTTATACAATCATGTGGATCGTGATTTTTATTTTGTTTTTACGGGTGGAAAATGGTATAAACTCATTAACAATGAAGATCCACTAGAGCAAATTAGCATCAATGAACCTGCTATAAATCTAATCCTTACTAACTAATAATAAAAAATCTTACCTTTGTTGGTTAGATATAAATAATATAAATGAAAGAAATTAAAAACATTTCGCGTTCTAGAGCGCAAGAGTCGTCAGCAGCTATTGAACGACTGTACATTACCATGAGACATTTATTTAACAGAGGTTTTTATAAACCAATGGGTGTTTCAGGAGAAACTTTAAGAGAAGCTTTATTATCACTTCGACCAGAAATTTACGGTAGTATTGCAGAAGAAAAAGTAGAATTAAGCGGATTATTATATGTAATTGAGCGATTACCTATTGGTATCGAACAATGCAGGTACATCAATTTAACTTCAGATGAAGGCTATTCAAATTCTCATTTTAAAGCAATTGTTCCTCCAAAAAGAAGAAGAAATTGTTATCGTATTGACGATGAACAAATGAATATTGAAATTACACGTGGACGTTCAGATATTTATGATATTTTAACCCATTTAACCTTTATTTTTATTGAATCTCATAAAATTAAAGATCGCGTTTTAATTGATGAAGAAGGAAAGGTTTCTCGCGATTGGGAAAAATTAGAAGAAACAGTTTTAAATACTAAAAAACTTACTTTAGTGGAAAGAGAAAAAGCAATTTCTCATGCCGCTAATATTTTAGGAAGAACATTTGCAGAAGTACAAAGTATTTACCCAGATTTTGCTACAGCAGATGCACCAGAACGTTTTTTACATATTGTATATTGGTTAGGAAAACTAGCTATTGAAGAAGTAGTAGATAATAATAAACGTACTATTACTTTTAGTCCTATTCTTAGAGAGCGCTTAGGACACCATATTTATGGAGAAATTTGGGCAAATAACATTAAAGAAGTTTTAGAAAAAAATAATTTATTACAAAGACCAATTCATGTTATAAGTGCCAATATGCACAGTGTAATGAATTCTATTTTTGCTAAACCCGTTTTAGAATCTAAATACAAAGGAAAGTCTGATTATGTGATTTATGAAGATTTAAGCAGTTCTTCTAATAACGATTTACGTAAAAAAGTAGAAACTGTTGCCATGCAACAAGGAATGGTTTTTTTACCAGATACTTCAGGAACCAATATTGATGTTCAAATTTTTGATACTGCAAAGATTGATTTAAAGAAATCAGCATTTCCAACTGCACAAATTAATGGTGAAAAACCCGTTTTAATTGTAATGGATTATGCTTTTGGGGAACAAGCCTACGAAACTATTGATGAGCTTTTAAAACCATATAAAAAAGGAAAAGACAAAACATTTATTAATGTTGAATCGGTTTCGATAATGGGTAAAGCCGGAATTCTTGAAGGCGGAAAAGGAGACATTATGATTCCTTGTGCACACATAAACGAAGGAACTGCAGACAATTACCCTTTTGAAAATGAATTAACAGCAGAAATGTTTAAAGGACATGATATGCCTGTTTTTGCAGGACCAATGGTTACTGTTCTTGGTACCTCTTTACAAAATAGAGATTTATTAAAGTTTTTCCATGAATCAACTTGGAAAGCTATAGGTTTAGAAATGGAAGGAGCTTATTATCAAAAAGCAATTCAATCGGCTTCTAAAATTAGAAAAAGTATTAACCCAAATGTAAAAGTTCGATATGCTTATTATGCATCTGATAACCCTTTGGAAACAGGTAGCACACTAGCTTCAGGAGGATTAGGAACAACAGGTGTAAAACCAACGTACTTAATTACCATTAAAATTCTAGAACAAATTTTCAACGTTAAATAATCATTATGAGCTCAAACCCTCAAGACCAAGAAATAGATTTAGGTCAAGTGTTTACTAAAGTAGGATCTTTATTTCAAAAAGGAATTGATTCTATATTTGATTTGTTTTTATTTATAAAAAAGAAATTTTTACTACTAACTGTTTTATTAATTATTGGAATAGTTGCAGGTTATTTTTTAGATAAAAATAATAAATCTTATAACCATCAGGTTATTGTTATTCCAAATTTTGGAAGTACTGATTATTTATACTCTCAAATTGATTTACTAGAAGCAAAAAGAAAAGAAAATGATACGGTTTATTTAAAAGAAATTGGAATTAAAAAACCTTCAAAAATTAATTCTTTTAAGATTGAACCTATAATTGATGTTTATAAATTTATAGAAAACCAAAATAACGATAAAGCCAATTTAAATTTTGAGTTAATAAGACTTATGGCTGAAGATGGAGATTTGGAAACAATTTTAAAAGATGGTTTAACTAGTAAAAATTACCCATATCATATTGTGAGTTTTTCAACAACAAATCAAACTACAGAAGAGGCAACTGTTCAACCTATTTTAGCGTTTTTAAACAGTTCTAATTATTATAATACTATTCAAAAAGAGTATATTAATAATATAAAATTAAAAATGGTTGCAAATGACAGTACAATTTCTCAAATCAATAGTTTGTTAAATGATTTTGAGAAGACATCTTCAAATGACCAAAAAAATGACAAATTAGTTTATTATAATGAAAATAATCAGCTAAATGATATTATAAAAACAAAAGATGAATTGGTAAATGAGCAAGGAATACTTAAGATTAATTTGATTAATAACGATAAGACTATAAAACAAGTAAGTTCAATTATTAATATAAAAGATACTAAAGGTGTAAATGGTAAAATGAAATTAATACTACCTTTTTTATTCCTCTTTTTATTTTTTATTTTTTCTGGTTTACAAATATTTTACAAACGTCAAATTAGTAAAAGAAACATAGCTTAGTTATGAAACATATTTTAGTAACAGGTGGAGCTGGATTTATTGGATCTAATTTTATTCCTTATTTTTTGGAAAAAAACCAAGATTATCATTTAGTTAACCTTGACTTATTAACTTATGCGGGTGATTTAGCAAACTTAAAAGAAACTGAAAATCATAATAGATACACTTTTGTACAAGGAGATATTTGTGATGGTACTTTTATAAAAGAATTATTTACAAAACATCAATTTCATGATGTAGTTCACTTCGCTGCCGAAAGCCATGTAGATAATTCTATTTCTGGTCCGGAAGCTTTTATAAAAACTAATGTTTTAGGAACGTTTAATTTATTAGACACAGCCAGAAAACTTTGGATGAACGGCCCAAATGATTATAAAGAAAACTTTAAAAATGCTCGTTTTCACCATGTTTCTACCGATGAGGTTTATGGAACACTTGGCGAAATTGGTTTGTTTGAAGAAACCACACCTTATGCGCCAAATAGTCCGTATTCTGCTTCAAAAGCAGGTTCAGATATGATAGTTAGAAGTTATTTTCACACCTACGGAATGAATTTGATTACTACTAATTGTTCTAATAATTACGGACCAAAACAACATAACGAAAAGTTGATCCCAACAATCATTCGTAAAGCAATTGCAGGTGAATCTATTCCCATTTATGGAGATGGTAAAAACGTACGCGATTGGTTGTATGTTTTAGATCATTGTAAAGGAATTGAATTGGCTTTTAAAATTGGTAAAGCAGGCGAGACTTATAATATTGGTGGAAGAAATGAAAGAAATAATTTGCAGATAGTAAATACTATTTGTGAAATATTAAATTCAAAAATTCCATTAAAAGAAGGAAAATATCAAGATTTAATTACGTTTGTAAAAGATCGCCCGGGTCATGATATGCGTTATGCAATTGATGCTACTAAAATTGAAAATGATTTAGGTTGGAAAGCCGATGAAAATTTTGAAACAGGGATTCTTAAAACCATAGAATGGTATTTAGAAAAGTTTAAAAAATAGAACAAATAGAAAAAGGTTTATATGGGTTATGTATGGAGTATCTATGGAGTAACTACAGAGTATCTATTTAGTTTAAGTTTATAAAAAATATGAAAGGAATTATATTAGCAGGAGGTTCAGGAACGCGTTTACACCCCTTAACATTAGCTGTAAGTAAGCAATTAATGCCTGTTTATGATAAGCCAATGATTTATTATCCGTTATCTACTTTAATGTGGGCGGGTATTCGCGAAATTTTAATTATTTCAACCCCACAAGATTTGCCTTTATTTGAAAAATTATTAGGTGATGGAAGTAATTTAGGTTGCCGATTTGAATATGCAGTGCAAGAAAATCCAAATGGACTAGCAGAAGCGTTTATCATTGGTAAAGAATTTGTAGGTAACGATAAAGTAGCTTTAATTCTTGGAGATAATATTTTTTACGGAACAGGTTTAGCTGAATTATTACAAGCCAATAACAATCCAAATGGCGGAATTGTATATGCTTATCATGTATTAGATCCAGAGCGTTATGGAGTAGTTGATTTTGATGCGGAAGGCAAAGTTTTATCTATTGATGAAAAACCCACACAACCTAAGTCAAATTATGCAGTTCCAGGGATTTATTTTTACGACAATACCGTATTAGAAGTAGCTGCAAACATTAAACCAAGTCACAGAGGTGAATTAGAAATTACCGATGTAAATAAAGAATATTTAAAGCAAGGTAAATTACAAGTAAGTATTTTAGATAGAGGAACTGCTTGGTTAGATACAGGAACTTTTCAGTCGTTAATGCAAGCAGGACAATTTGTACAAGTTATTGAAGAACGCCAGGGATTAAAAATTGGTGCTATTGAAGAAGCAGCCTATAAAATGGGGTTTATTGATGCTGCACAATTGGAAAAATTAGCAGAACCATTATTAAAAAGCGGTTATGGTACTCATTTAATGAGTTTGATTAAAAAATAGACATGAATTTTATTGCAACCAAATTACAAGATTGTTTCATTATTGAACCAAAAATAATTTCAGATGAAAGAGGTTATTTTATGGAAAGTTTTAATGAAAAAACATTTGAAAACGAAGTAGGGCAAAAGCTTCACTTTGTTCAAGATAACCAATCGGTCTCTAAAAAAGGGGTTTTACGAGGTTTGCATTATCAATGTGGAGAACACACACAAGCAAAGTTAGTTCGTGTTTTACAAGGAGAAGTTTTAGATGTTGCTGTTGATATTCGTCCAGAATCAGCAACCTTTGGTCAATATGAATCGGTATTACTTTCAGCTGAAAACCAAAAACAATTTTTTATTCCAAGAGGTTTTGCACATGGTTTTTTAGTTTTATCCGATACAGCAACTTTTTTTTATAAATGTGATAATTTTTATAATAAAGAAAGCGAAGGCGGTATTATTTTTAATGATAAAACAATACATATTGATTGGAATTTTCCATTAGAAAATTTAATAATTTCTGAAAAAGATAAGTTTTTACCTACTTTAGAAAACGCCAAAAAAGTATGGTAGTTTTAGTAACAGGGGCTAACGGACAATTAGGTCAGGCTATTCAATCGATTGTTGATAATTACCCTTCAATCGATTTTGTGTTTTGTTCTTCTAGTGATTTAGATATTACAAATTCTGCGAATTGCGAAGCCATTTTTAAAAAACACCAACCTCATTTTTGCATTAATACAGCAGCTTATACAGCAGTTGATAAAGCTGAATCTGAACCCGAAAAAGCGCATTTAATTAATGTTATTGGTCCGAAAAATATAGCAGAAGTTTGTAAACAATATAATACCATTTTACTTCATATTTCTACCGATTTTGTTTTTGATGGAACTGCTAAAAAACCATATACAGAAGAAGATGTCCCAAATCCAACCGGAGTTTATGGGCAAACAAAAGTAGAAGGCGAAATTGTCATTCAAAACACTTGGAATAAGCATTTTATCATTAGGACCTCTTGGGTGTATTCTCCATTTGGAAATAATTTTATGAAAACCATGATTCGTTTAGGAAATGAAAAAGATGAATTATCTGTTGTTGCTGATCAAATTGGTACACCAACAAATGCAGTAGATTTAGCAGAAGTTTTAATCCAAATAGTCAAAAGTCAAAAGTCAAAAGCCGAAAGTTTTGGAATTTATCATTTTTCAAATGAAGGTGAATGTTCTTGGTATGATTTTGCAAACGAAATCTTCACATTAAACCACATTCAAATTAATTTAAAATCTATTCCAACGGAAGCTTACCCAACACTTGCCAAAAGACCAAAATATAGTGTTTTGGATAAAACAAAGATTACAACTACATTTGGAATTCCAATAAACAATTGGAAAGAAAGTTTAAAAAAGTGTACCCAATTGCTATAAACTAAAAATGAAAAAAAGCGTTCTATTATTTTTACTTTTTATTACTATTCCTGTCTTGGCTCAAGAAAGCAGGAATGATACTTATATGGAAGCACAATTTTTCAGAGGAAATGTGTATAAGCACACCAATGATATTGGGCACTTAATTACAGGTCACCCTGACGGCTTTATGTTGAGTTATAATTGGAAAACCTATGGAAAAAAAGAATGGGAACAAGTATATAATTATCCAGACTATGGTGTTTCGTTCCACTATTTAGATTTCAAAAACCACTATTTAGGCTATAATGTAGCGCTTGGCGTGCATTATAACTTTTATTTTTTAAACCGTAATTTAATGTTTCGAGTTTCTCAAGGAATTGGGATGACATCTCACCCTTATGATAAGGAAACAAATAATAAAAACAATGCTTTTGGAACTAAAATAATGGATAATAATTACTTTTTATTACAATATAAGAAGGATAATATTATTGATAAAATAGGTTTTCAGGCTGGTTTTATGTTGACACACTTTTCAAACGGAAGGTTTAAAGCGCCCAATAGCGGAATTAACACCATTGCATTTAACGTTGGCTTAAATTATAACTTAAGCGATACAAAAGAATTTATAATTGATTCTTTACCTCCAAAACAATTTTATAAAGAACGAATTAAATATAATATTGCTTTTAGAACAGGCGTTTCAGAAGGGCCAGTTCCCCATCTGGGACAACGACAGTTTTATCATATAGGTTTATATGCAGATAAAAGAATTGGTAGAAAAAGCGCTCTGCAATTAGGTACCGATGTTTTCTTTTCAAGATATTTACGCGATTATATTGCATTTTCGTCGGTTGCTTTTCCTAAAGGTCATAAAAGTTATACTGACCCAGATGTTGATTATAAAAGAATCGGGTTATTTGTAGGTCATGAATTGTTTATTAATAAATTATCTATTGAAGCACAAGTGGGTTACTATGTATATAAACCATTTGATTATGAAATAGATATTTACCAACGTTTAGGAGCAAAATATTATATTTATAAGAACATTTTTACTGGAGTTGGTTTAAAAACCCACGGAGGAAGAGCCGAAGCCATTGAAGCAACCTTAGGAATTCGATTATGATGAAACACTATAACTACATATTAATTACAAGTTTATTATTTATAATAACCAGTTGTGGTATATCTGAAGATTGTTTTAAAGGTAATGGAAATCAGATTACCCAAACATTTCCGTTAGAAAACTTCACCAAAATTAAAGTCTATGACGGCGTTGGATTAATTATAAAAGAAGGTCCAAATTATGATGTTACAATAAAAACTTCAGACAATATTATTGATAATTTAGATGTTGAAGTAAAAGAAGGTATGTTAATCGTAAAAGATAACTCTACTTGTAATTTAGCTAGAGATTATGGACAAACGATTGTTTATGTTACTACACCTAACCTTGAAGAAATACATTGTAAAACAGATCAAGATATTAAGAGTGATGGTGTTTTAAATTTCCCAGCATTGAAAATTACTTCAATGGATTTAAGTGATGGTGCAGGTACAGGCGACTTTTATTTAGATGTTAATTGTATTAATCTATTTATTGAAAGTAATAATGTTTCCAATTTTCACATTAATGGTTTTGCTCAAAACTTAAACGTTTCTTATTATTGGGGAAATGGAATATTTTATGGTGAAGATTTAGATGTAAGTGAAATACTTTATATTTTTCACAGAGGATCAAATGACATTATTATCAACCCTTTAAATATTCTTAATGGAAATATTTATGGTGTAGGTAATGTTATTTTAAAACACAGTCCAATAGAAAATAATTTAATTGAAAATTATACAGGAAGAATTATTCTTGATTATTAATTTGTTTCTTATGCATTAAAAAGGTGAAAAATAACAAACTAAAGTAAAACAGCCCTTTTTGTCTGTAAAAAAAATCTTCTGTAAAGTTTAAAAAGAAAATATTTATCATTGCAATACTCAACATAAATGAGTTTATCATTTTAACACTAATAAAGACTTTGTAAGCATAAAACAAATAGATCATTAGCCCAAAAATACCACTTCCAAGAAGTATATACATAAAATAATTATGTGTTAAGTACTTTTTGTTTTTATAAAAATCAGAATCGTAATTATCTTCATAACAATCAAGTAGTTTATCTTCAAGATCATTGAAATTAACACCATTCCAAAAATTTTCTTTTGCAATTGAAGAGCTGCACTTAACAATTGATACTCTTATGTTTGTTGAATCAAATTCCATTCCTTTAGGCGGATTATTGTAACTATCAATCATTTCATCAAACCTGTTTTTTATACCAGGAATTAAAAAAAATAGAATTAGTGAAGAAGAAACAATGGTTAAGAATAATATTCCTTTTTTAATATGTGAAAGCTGTGTTTTAAAGAACAAAACATAAGCAAATAAAATAAATAAAAACACCATATTAAATTTTGCTAAAAAAGTTAATACGACAAGAGTGAAAAATCCTATAAATAAAAGTTCAGAATATTTTTTTTTTGTTATTAATTTATCCATAGACCTTGTAATAGAGAATATTACAATTGAAGTAAAATAAGTTGGATGAATTTTAAAAAAAGAAACTTCATTATAAATATAGTCTCTAAATTTTGGTATGTTATACTCATACACAAAAAGATCTTTGTAATTGTAAAAATAAAAGAAACTTAAAAAATAAGATACAGCAATTAAAACAAGCGTATATTTTAAAACTTCAAAATAAAAATTAATTTTTTGAGCAGAGAAATTCTCTTTAGGAATATTGTAAAAAATAATAGGTAAAATTAAAAATAATATTGAGTTTTGAATAGGCTTTAAGCCACTTAAATCTTTTAAGTTTATAATGCTAACAATTAAAATCAACCAAAATGGGATAGTATATAGGAGTACTTCTTTATTTATAACAAATTTTTTAGAGATAATTGTATATATAATGACTAATAAAGAAAGTAAAATTATTATAAAAGTAAGTATGTTTTCTTTCATTAAAGGAAACATAAATAAGAGAGGCATTAAAATAGGAAATAATTTTTCTAAGTTTATTTTCATGGCTTATTTTCTTTATTTACAGGCAAATATAAGGGTATATTTTTTTTCTTCAATGTTTCTTGTGTAATTAAAAAATAACTACATTTGTTCGATATTTAATTAAAATTTAAAAATGAAAAAAATTGCTTTATTATTAATCGCAGGATTTATATTTTTTTCTTGTGGTAAGGAAAAAAAAGAGGTTGAAGAAACCAAAACTGTAAAAGAATCTTTAAAAACATCATTGATTTTAGATGCAGTTTATATTAAAGATGACACTATTAAAGTGTTTTATAAGCAAGACAATTTTTTTAATTATGACAACCCAACTGTTGTACAAATTAAAGGATCTGACTCAATTCAAAGAATAGTAATTGACATGCCTATGGACGTTGCTGTTGAAAACTTTTCTATTGTAGCGAGTACTAATAAAGACCAGAAAACACTTGTTGTTAAAAACATTTCTGTTCAAGAAAATGATGTTATTGTTTTTGACGGTAGTGATTATAAACATACAGAATATTTTTTATCTGACGAATCTTTCAGTTGGGATGAAGAAAATCAAAGATGTAATTTAACACACACAAATAAATATCCACCAGGTATAGTTGGAAGTGAAAAATTAGAAATGTTATTAGTTAAATAAATACAAAAAGAAGTTTTTTAACTTCTTTTTGTATTTACAAAATATTTATAATGGACAAATGTAAAATTTGTAACACAAAAACAGATAAAATATTTCAAACAAGGATTTTAGATAAATATGATATAAATTATTTTAAATGCTCTAATTGTAAATTTGTTCAAACTGAAAAAGTATTTTGGTTAGAAGAAGCTTACAAGAACCCTATGAATTATACCGATACAGGTGTAATGTTAAGAAATATTAGATTTTCAAAAATTGTAACTAGTATTATTTTATTGTTTTTTAAAAAGAACTATGTTTTTCTTGATTATGCTGGAGGTTATGGTGTTTTTACAAGATTAATGAGAGATATTGGTTTTGATTTTTATTGGAACGACCCTTATACAAAAAATGTTTTATCTAGAGGCTTTGAGCAAAAAAAGAATGTAAAGTATGATGTTGTAACTACTTTTGAAAGTTTTGAACATTTTGATGAGCCTTTAAAAGAAATAGAAGGTATTCTTGATATTTCAAAAAACATTATTTTTTCTACAGAATTAATACCAGATAAAACTCCTGACCCTAATATTTGGTGGTATTACGGAAAAGAACATGGGCAACATATCGCCTTGTACTCTAACGATACACTGCAATATATAGCTAATAAATACAATTTAAATTTTTATAGTTTAGGCAATATTCATTTTTTTTCTGAGCGAAAATTAAATATTTTGAGCAGTTTATTTTTAAAAATAAAATACTCTAAGCACATTTTATATCTTTTGTCATACCCATTACAATTGTCTTTAACCACAAAAACAATGACTGATATGGAAGATTTAAAAAGAATCAGTAAATAAATAGATTTGTTTCTAATGAAGATAATTTTAGATAATATAAAGTTTTCAACTACAAACCAAGGTGGTATTTCTAACTATTGGTATGAATTATCTAAGTATTTATTAGAAACAAATACGAATGTTTTTTTTTACGAAAATTCTAAAGCTATATCCAATTTTCATAGAAGTCAATTAAAAATACCCCAAGATAGAATTATACTTGACAATAAATCATATTTTTCTTCAATACATGAAAGAGTAGCTTCTGTAAATATTAAATCATCCGAAGAATTTATTTTTCACTCTAGTTATTATAGAACATTAGCAAACAATAAGTTTGGTAAAGAAATAACAACTGTACATGATTTTACGCATAATTTTCATTCCACGCTTTTAAAGAAACATACTCACAATTATATAAAATATAATAGTATAAAAAAGGCTGAAGGAATTATATGTATATCTGAAAACACATACAACGATTTATTAAAATTTTGTCCACCTCAAAAACATCAAAAAGTAGTAATTATTCATAATGGAGTAAGTAATAATTTTCATGTTTTAGATGAAGCCAGTAGTATATCATTATTACCTTTAGGTTTAGAAAAAAACGGATATATTTTATACGTGGGAAGCAGGCAGAATTATAAAAATTTTATTTTTGTAATTAATATTATTAAAGAAACAATTGGTTTAAA
>PKEA01000105.1 GCA_002862805.1 Flavobacteriaceae bacterium
TCCTATAACGGTATTGTTTTCTACAACAGCTGTGACTCCAAGTCTTTTTTCGGAAATTTCCATGATCACTTTTTTAATACTGTCGTTTGGATTGACTTTAGGAACATGAGTTGTATCTAACATGTCTTTAACCTTCAATAATAATTTTTTTCCTAACGCTCCTCCGGGATGATATATAGCAAAATCTTCATTTTTAAAATTCCTTACTTCCATTAAAGCGACTGCTAGAGCATCTCCTAAAACCAATTGAGCGGTTGTACTGTTTGTTGGAGCTAAGTTATTTGGACATGCCTCATTGTCTACATGAGCATGTAAAATATAATGTGATTCTTTTCCTAAAAACGAATTTAAATCGGCAGTCATTCCTATTAAGGTGTTGCCAAATCGTTTTAAGAGAGGAACTAAAACTTTAATTTCTGGACTATTTCCGCTTTTTGAAATGCATATAATTACGTCTTCGGGTAAAACCATTCCTAAATCGCCATGCACTGCTTCTGAGGCATGTAAGAAAATAGAAGGTGTTCCTGTAGAATTTAAAGTAGCCACTATTTTTTGAGCAATAATAGCACTTTTGCCTATTCCGGTTATAACAAGTCTTCCTTTGGATTTAAAAATAATATCTACACTTTTCGCAAAATCATCGGTTAAATAATTTACCAAATTGGCAATGCTTTCACTCTCGGCTAAAATGGTTTTTTTAGCAGATTCTAAAATTGTAGTTGTAGTATTCAAAGTAGTTGTTTTAATTGTTTTGTGTTTTTAAAGATTATTGTATCTTTATAAATGCAAATTTAGGTAAAATCATATTAATAGAGAATGAAACTAAACGAAATTGATTTACACAAAGAGTTAAAAAAATATTTTGGGTTTAACCAATTCAAAGGACTTCAAGAACAAGTAGTTAAAAGTATCATATACGGTAATAATACATTTGTAATTATGCCAACAGGTGGTGGTAAATCATTATGTTACCAGTTGCCTGCTTTGGTATTAGATGGGACAGCAATTGTCGTTTCTCCGCTTATTGCGTTAATGAAAAACCAAGTAGATGCTATTAGAGGTTTAAGTTCTGAGTATGGAATTGCGCATGTTTTAAACTCATCATTAACTAAAACAGAAATAAATCAGGTAAAGTCAGATATAAAATCGGGTGTTACTAAATTATTATATGTAGCTCCAGAATCGCTAACAAAGGCCGAGTATATTGAGTTTTTACAAGGTGTAAAATTGTCTTTTGTAGCTATTGATGAAGCGCATTGTATTTCTGAATGGGGACATGATTTTAGACCTGAATATAGAAATTTAAGAAATATAATTAAACAGTTAGGTGATATACCTATTATTGGTTTAACGGCTACTGCAACGCCAAAAGTACAAGAAGATATTCTAAAGAATTTAGATATTCCTGGTGCAAATACATTTAAAGCTTCTTTTAATAGAGCTAATTTGTATTATGAAATTAGACCAAAAACTAAGAATATAGAATCAGATATTATTCGATTCATCAAACAAAACAAAGGAAAATCGGGTGTTATTTATTGTTTAAGTAGAAAGAAAGTGGAAGAAATTGCACAACTTTTACAAGTAAATGGTATTAGTGCAGTTCCTTATCATGCCGGTTTAGATGCGAAAACACGTGCAAAACATCAAGATAATTTCTTAATGGAAGATGTTGATGTGGTTGTTGCAACTATTGCTTTTGGAATGGGAATTGATAAACCAGATGTTCGTTTTGTTATCCATCATGATATTCCTAAATCGTTAGAAAGTTATTATCAAGAAACAGGTCGTGCAGGTCGAGATGGTGGCGAAGGACACTGTTTAGCGTATTATGCATATAAAGACATTGAAAAGTTAGAAAAATTCATGTCGGGTAAACCCGTTGCTGAACAAGAAGTTGGTTTTGCATTATTGCAAGAAGTTGTAGCATATGCTGAAACTTCAATTTCTAGAAGAAAATATTTACTGCATTATTTTGGGGAAGAGTTTGATTCTGAAACAGGTGAAGGTGCTGACATGGATGACAATATGCGTAATCCAAAACAAAAAGAAGAAGCTAAAGATCAAGTAAAATTATTGCTTGAAGTAATTAAGCAAACCAAAGAACAATTTAAAGCGAAAGAAATTATTTTAGCTTTAGTAGGAAAACTTAATGCTGTAATAAAAGCGCATAAAATTGATCAGCAGCCATTCTTTGGGAAAGGAAATAAATTTGATGATAAATATTGGATGGCTTTAATTCGTCAGATATTGGTTAACGGATTTATAGAAAAAGATATTGAAAGTTATGGAGTAATTCGACTTTCTAGTAAAGGGCATGATTTTATTAAATCGCCTGAATCTTTTATGATGTCTTTAGATCATGAATATAATGAATCTGATGACGATAGTATTGTGACTTCTTCTAAATCTTCAGGTGTGGCAGACGAAGTGTTAATGTCAATGCTAAAAGATTTAAGAAAGAAAGTGGCTAAGAAATTAGGTGTTCCTCCTTTTGTTGTTTTTCAAGATCCATCATTAGAAGATATGGCGCTTAAATATCCTATTTCTATTGACGAACTTGGAAATGTGCACGGAATAAGTGAAGGTAAAGCTAAAAAATACGGTAAAGAGTTTCTAGATTTAATCAATAGATATGTAGAAGATAACGATATCATTCGCCCAGATGACTTAGTTGTTAAATCTACAGGAGCTAATTCAGGTTTGAAACTTTATATTATTCAAAATGTAGATAGAAAACTCGATTTAAACGATATTGCTTCCGCAAAAGGATTATCAATGGATGGTTTGCTTAAAGAAATGGAGCAGATAGTATATTCTGGTACAAAATTGAATATAAGCTATTGGGTTGACGAAATATTAGACGAAGACCAACAAGAAGAAATTCATGATTATTTCATGGAATCACAATCAGATAATATTAAAGATGCTCTTGCAGAATTTGATGGCGATTATGATACCGAAGAATTACGCTTAATGCGAATTAAGTTTATTAGTGAAGTGGCGAATTAAGGTTGCTTTTTAGCTATTGAAAAATGCAAAATCAAGAGATTTTGCATTTTTTATTCATAAATCTCTCCGCGATGAGGTTTCAGTGCATCTCTAAACGTAATCATATCTTTTTCTTCCACGACTAAAAAAGCAATAGCGTACATTTCATTTATAATTTCAAATCCAGTAATTTTTAGTGGATATTTTTCTGTTTCTAAGAATTCTTTCAAATGAATTTCATGATGTTCAGCTGTTTTTGCAGCCGTTTGACCTCTAAAATCCCAAATCAGTTTAATTTTTCTCATAATTTTACGTTTCAAAGAGGCAAAGTTACAAAGTCAGTTGTCAAATTACTACTTTTGTATCCAATTAAATAAACACATAGAAACATAGAATTTTTTAGGATTATTTATATTCTATCTGAACTTTAAAAAGTGAAACGTCTATTAAGTATCATGTAAAGCTATGTTACTATGTGTTAAAAAAAACAAATTAACAGTTTAACAAATCAACAATAAAAAAATGCCTCGCGAATTTCAATTTCAAGTAACACCAGAAGTAGCTGCTAATGAAGTACTGCTTAATCAGCATGTTGCAAAGCTTTTTCATGTTTCTCCAAAAGAAATTCAAAAAACAGTTGTTGTAAAGCGTTCTATTGATGCAAGGCAAAAAGCAATTAAAGTCAATATTAAAGCCAAGGTCTTTTTGGTTGGTGAAGAGTTTGTAGAATCTAAAATTGATTTACCCAATTACCCTAATGTTACTAACGAAAAAGAAGTAATTGTTGTAGGAGCTGGTCCTGCCGGATTATTTGCTGCACTTCAATTAATTGAGTTAGGCTTAAAGCCCATTGTTTTAGAAAGAGGGAAAGATGTAAGAGGAAGAAGGCGTGACTTAAAAGCTATAAATGTAGATCATATTGTAAACGAAGATTCTAATTATTGTTTTGGTGAAGGCGGAGCAGGAACCTATTCTGATGGAAAGCTATATACACGTTCTAAAAAGCGTGGCGATGTAGATCGAATTCTTGAACTTTTAGTGGGTTTTGGAGCTTCAACAGAAATATTAGTAGAAGCGCATCCACATATTGGAACCAATAAATTGCCGCAAATTATTCAAGATATTCGAGAAAAAATCATTGAATGCGGAGGTGAAGTTTTATTTGAAAAACGAGTTACCGATATTTTAATAAAAAATAATGAAGTGGATGGAGTTGTGCTTCAAGATGGCGCAACAATACATGCTGATAAACTTATTTTAGCAACAGGACATTCTGCTCGTGATATTTTTGAATTATTAGATAAAAAGCAGGTTTATATTGAAGCAAAACCATTTGCTTTGGGCGTTCGTGCCGAACATCCACAGGATTTAATTGATAAAATTCAATATTCGTGTGATTTTAGGGGTGAGTATTTACCACCTGCACCTTATTCTATAGTGAAGCAAGTTGGAGGTAGGGGAATGTATTCTTTTTGCATGTGTCCGGGAGGAGTTATCGCACCTTGCGCAACTGCTCCAGGTGAAGTGGTTACCAACGGTTGGTCGCCTTCCAAACGAGATCAAGCTACTGCTAATTCAGGAATTGTGGTAGAATTGCGATTAGAAGATTTCAAACCTTTTGAAAAGTTTGGCGCTTTAGCCGGAATGGAGTTTCAAAAGGCAATAGAACAAAAAGCATGGCAAGTTGCTGGGCACTCGAGCTTTAGCGAACAGGCGAAGCAAACACAAAAAGTTCCTGCCCAAAGAATGATTGATTTTACACAGAATAAAATATCCGATTCAATTCCTAAAACGTCCTATGTTCCAGGAACCACTTCTGTTGAACTTGGAGAAGTCTTTCCTGGTTTCTTAACGCAAACAATGCGCGAAGGTTTTGTGCAGTTTGGTAAATCTATGAAAGGTTATTTTACCAATGAAGCCATATTACATGCTCCAGAAAGTAGAACATCTTCGCCTGTGCGTATTCCAAGAGATAATCAAACGTTAGAACATGTTCAAATAAAAGGTTTGTATCCTTGCGGAGAAGGAGCAGGTTATGCTGGTGGAATTATTTCGGCAGCAATTGATGGTGAAAAATGTGCATTAAAAATAAAAGAAAGTTTATAAAATCAAAAAAGCTACATTTCTGTAGCTTCTTGTATATAATATGTATAAAATAATTATATTTTCTTCACTCTTACGGCATTCATTCCTTTAGGTCCTTTTTCAAGTTCATAAGTAACTAAATTTCCTTCTTTAACTTCGTCGATTAAACTACTAACGTGGAAAAAGAATTTATCATTAGAATCTACTTCTTTAATGAATCCAAAACCTTTTGAAGTATCAAAATAGTCTACAGTTCCTTTTCTGTCTGTTGGCACTTCTTCTACATCTTCTTTTTTAGGAATACCTATTTCAATGTCTTCAGCCTCAATAACAATTTTCTTTGATGGATCTGGAGGAGTACTTGTTAAATGTCCGTTTTCATCAACATACACAAACATGTCGTCAGTTTTTCCACTAGCTTTACGAGCATCTTTCTTAAGTTGCTTCTCTTGCTTTTTCTTTAATTTAAGTTTTTCTTTTTCTTTTTTGTTAAAAGTTTCTTGAGGTCTAGCCATTAAATAATGTAATAATTTAAGTTAAAAATAATAAAGTGATAAAATGTTGAAAAAAAACAATAACAATTAAAAGAAAGTATAACTGTGAAGAGTTAATTATGTAGCATTTTGACAAAGATACAATAAAATTGAATAGGAATTAAATAATTGTAATGTATTGATTGTGAATTAATTTGTTTTTATAACAAAGACTTAGGGATTTAAGGTTTTTTTATGTTTTGTATTAATGAAATCAAATAGTTTTAAATATTCTTTTTTTGTACTTTTGAAGTGAATAAAAAATCATGGAAGAAGAAAAAGTAATTTTAGTTGATGTAAATGATGAACCGATTGGTTTAATGAATAAAATGGAGGCGCATGAGAAAGCGTTACTGCATAGAGCATTTTCGGTATTTGTTTTAAACAGCAATAATGAAATCATGTTACAACAACGAGCTTCACATAAATACCATTCTCCATTATTATGGACGAATACTTGTTGTAGTCACCAACGTGCAGGAGAGACAAATCTTCAAGCTGGTAAGAGAAGATTAGAAGAAGAGATGGGTTTTGTTGTTCCATTAAAAGAGCTTTTTTCTTTCATTTATAAGGCGTCATTTGATAATGGTTTAACCGAACATGAGTTAGATCATGTAATGATTGGTTATTCTAATGATGAGCCAAAAATAAATCCTGAAGAAGTTGAAAGTTGGAAATGGATGAAGATTGAAGATGTTAAAAAAGATATGGAAATTCATCCAGAAATTTATACGGTTTGGTTTAAAATTATTTTCGATAAGTTTTACCACTATTTAGAAGATCATAAAATTTAAAAGAAATTTAAAATGAAAGTAACTGTTTCTAGGAAAGCACATTTTAATTCGGCTCATAGGTTGTATCGTAAAGATTGGACAAATGAAAAAAACGATTTGGTTTTTGGTAAATGCAACAATCCAAATTTTCATGGTCATAATTATGATTTAATCGTTAGTGTAACTGGTGAAATAGATCAAGAAACGGGTTTTGTTATTGATGTTAAGATTTTGGCAGATTTAATAAAAGAACATATTGAAGACGCTTTTGACCATAAAAATTTAAATTTAGATGTCCCTGAATTTAAAGACCTGAATCCAACGGCTGAAAACATAGCTGTTGTTATTTGGAATAAACTGCGAAACTATATTTCGAGTGATCAAGAATTAGAAATTACCTTATATGAAACACCTCGAAATTTTGTTACTTATAAAGGAGAATGATTCTTTTAAATACTATTTATTAAACTTTTCGCATATTTGCAGCACTTAATACACTTATGAAATTATATCCATTAACATTTAAACCCATTATTAAAGAAAGAATTTGGGGAGGAACCAAGCTCAATACTTTTTTAAATAAAGAGATTGCAATTGAAAATGCTGGTGAGAGTTGGGAATTGTCTTCAGTTCCTAATGATATAAGTGTTGTAAATAATGGTGTTTTAAGTGGTAAAAACTTAAATGAGGTTATTGCTCTAAACCCAGAAGCGCTTTTAGGTAAAGAAGTTGTTGAAAAATTTGGCAGTGAGTTTCCTTTGCTTTTTAAGTTTTTAGATGCAAACAAAGATTTATCAATACAATTACACCCTAATGATGAATTGGCTAAAGTAAGGCATAATTCATTTGGTAAAACTGAAATGTGGTATGTAATGCAGGCCGATGAAGGTGCGCGAATCATTGTAGGTTTTAAAGAAAAATCTAATCAAAAGGAATATTTATCTCATTTAGAAAATAATACTATTGTTTCTTTACTAAACGAAATTCCTGTAAAAGCGGGTGATGTGTTTTTGTTAGAAACAGGAACAATACATGCAATAGGTAGTGGAATTGTTATAGCTGAAATTCAGCAAACGAGTGATAATACTTATCGAATTTACGATTGGGATAGGGTAGACGCTCATGGAAATAGAAGAGAGTTACATACTGAGTTAGCTCTAGAGGCAATTAATTATAATGTAGTTCATTCAAGAATTAATTATACTTTAAAAAGTAATGAAAGAAATACTTGTGTAAAGAACACTTATTTTACTACTAATGTTATTTCTTTGGTTTCTCATTTCAACTGGAAAAAAAATAAAGAAGCGTTTACGGTATTAATGTGTACAGAAGGTGATTTTTCAATTCATTTAAATAAGGAAGTATTTCATTATAAAAAAGGAGATACGGTTTTAATTCCAGCAGAATTAGATGCTTTTGAACTTCAAGGAAAAGCGACTATATTAGAAATTTCTATCTAAAAAAATTGTACTACCAAAATATTATGTAATTTTGCATAAATTTTAAAACAAGAACAAAATGGCAAGCGTTAAAAACTTGAAAAAAGAAATCAACTACGTTTTAGGTGATTTAGTAAACATCGTTTACATCTGGGAAATGACTAATGGAGGAAAACCAACTGAAGCTACAGATGTATTGGTTGACGAAATCTATGATAATTACGATAATTTTGTTTCTAGAATTAGAGATAGAAAGGTTGAAAATAAAAAAGCGCATTACAAACAAATTCGTGCGGAATATGAAACTGTTGCTAATCAAATAGTTGCAAAAATAAACGAATTAAAATAAAAAAATCAATAAAAAAATTGCAAAAAAGGTTTGGATATTTAAAAATCAGTCCTATATTTGCAATCGAAATTTGAGTTGCCAGCGTAGCTCAGCTGGCTAGAGCAGCTGATTTGTAATCAGCAGGTCGTGGGTTCGAGTCCCTCCGCCGGCTCAAATTAAAACCATCACTTTTTAGTGATGGTTTTTTCGTTTTATATAAATGTGTTCAAATAAAAAAGCGGCTAATTTTCATTAGCCGCTTTTTTTATTTTGTTGATTTTTTTATTCTGAAGCTTTTCTAGCTTTAATATGTTCATCTAACATTTTTCCATATTTCGATTTTGAAACCGTTGGCGATAAATGTTTTTGAATAGTATCTAAATATGCAATGTTAATATCTGCAATTTCTGAAATTGCTAAATAAGGTGCAATTTCGTGTTCTCCATGAGTTGAAGCAAAATTTGCTGTATATCTATATTTCCTTATTTTCAATCTGTCAAAAGCTGTATTTATACTATCAGCAGTAGAAATATTCTTAGAAATTTGATTTTTAATTCTCTTTTCAGTTAAAATTAAGTTCTCATCATTAAACTTCGAGTTAAACGAATTAAATTCTTCTAATAACTCTTGGTTTTTAGACCCTGTTATTTTAGCAGCATTATAGAATTCTTTAAGCTTTGAATTGATGTTCATTTTTCCTTTTTCAGCAAAAAAGGGTAGACTGTTATCAATTGAATTACTTTGACCTCTATCTAAGGTTAAATAGAGCATTTCAGGTTCTTCAAGTGTAATAAATGATTCGAATTTTGAATCTCCTTTAATTTCAATACTGTCTAAAATTACAAATGCTGTGTCTTGTATTTTTTGAATGTAAATTTTTCCTTGACTTAAGCCTTCAATGTTTCCAGATAGGTGTAAATTACTTCCTTCTTCGTTTTTATTACAAGCAATTAATGTAATTAAACTTATTCCTGCGATTAATATCTTTTTCATTATTTATTTAAATATATTTATTTTGGTGCTACTGTTTCCATTAAATAGGTACATAAAATTGCTCCATATGTACCCGCTACATAACCAAATATAGCCAATAAAACGCCTACACTTGCTAATGATGAATGAAATGCCGATGCTACAACAGGAGCAGAAGCGGCTCCACCTACATTTGCTTGACTTCCTACGGCTATAAAAAAGTAAGGCGCTCTTATTAATTTTGCAACTCCAAAAATAATGATAAAATGAATAAGCATCCAAATAATTCCTACTACAATTAAGCCTGGATTATCTAATACAGAGCCTAAATCCATTTTCATACCAATTGAGGCTACTAATATGTATATAAAAACACTCCCTATTTTACTTGCTCCAGCTCCTTCATATTTTTTTAATGGTGAAAAAGACAATGCAATTCCTAAAATAGTTGCAATTGTTACCATCCAAAAGAAGGTTCCACCAAAGGTAGAAGCAAAACTGGTAGGATCATTTACTGCCTCAAATGTAGTTGAGAAGAATGAAGCACATAGTTGTGAACCCCAATGGGATAATCCAACTGATCCAAATGCAATGGCTGTAATAATGATGTAATCATTTAATGAAGGTGTTCTTTTTACACTTTCTTGGTAATCTGAAACCTTATCTTGAAGTTCTTGTATAGATGAATTGTCGGCTTTTAACCATTTGTTGATGGCTTCTTTTTTTCCAATTCCAAATAATAAGAAGGCCATTCCTATATTAGCAACAACAATATCTACTAAAACCATTGCACCGTATTTTTCTTGATTGTATTTGAAGATTTCTAACATAGCTGCTTGATTTGCTCCTCCGCCAATCCAACTTCCTGCAAGAGTTGAAAGTCCTCTCCAAACCGCATCAAAACCATTTCCGCCAACTGTTTCTGGAGAAAAGATAGAAACGATTAAAATGGCTATTGGTCCGCCTAAAATAATTCCAACTGTCCCAGCAAGAAAAACAATTAATGCTTTTGGGCCTAAATTAAATAATGCTTTTAGGTCAATACTGATGGTCATTAATACTAATGCAGCAGGCAATAAATATCTACTGGCTATAAAATATACAGATGATTCTTTTGAGATTACTTCTCCATTTGCACCAATTTCGGTCCATTCTGGCGAAATGATGTTTAAAGAGCTAAAGATAGCGGGTAATAAATAGCACATTAATAAGGCAGGAACAACTCCGTAGAATTTTTTCCAAAAACCTTCTTCCTTTGAAGAGGTGTGAAATACAAAACCTAATAATAGCATTAATAGACCAAATACAATAGTATCGTCAGTAAAAAAGGGTGCGTTGCTCATGAATTTTTATTTGGATGCAAAATAATGAAAAAAATCCTCAAAACTACTATGAGTCTTGAGGATTTCAAGTTCAATATCAATTTCAAAATATCAATTTAAAAAGTTTAAAATATTTCAGAAATCAAAAATTGTTATTCAACAATCTTAATTTTTTAGCCTTTTAACCAAGCTTCTTTAATTGCTTTCTTCGCTTCATTTGTAGATTGGTAACCTTCTTTAATTTCTTTAGGCATAACCACTTTCCCTTTTAATTCTTGTTCTTTACCATCACGTTTAATTTTAATAGTCATTGCATCACCGTCTTTCCAGTTTGCAGAACCTAATACTAAATCGTAAATGTTGTCTAAGTTGTAATTTGTTCCGTTGATTGCAAGAATTTTATCACCATTTTTTAATTTCATTGAAGTCATGAACTCGTTCAATTCAATACTTGGTAAAATCATGATTTCTTTTGTAGTAGGGTCAACCGTAATATATGGAGTTTGACCTTTTAAGAATGGATTTCCTGCTACTTCAATTTTAGCTTCAGTTACACCCATTTTTGCAAAATAATCTGCATAAGGAATTGGAGTTTCTCCAGCAACATATGTTTTTAAGAACTCACCAACTGATGGGTACGTTAATTCGGTTATTTTAGCAAATAATTCTTCGTCTTTAAATGCTTTTTTACTTCCGTATTCATTAGATAAATCTTGCATTAAAGTCAAAATTCCTTTTTGACCGTTGCTTTCTTCTCTAATAATGATGTCTAAACACATTGCAATTAATGCACCTTTTTGATATACGTTAACATATTGATCTTTATATGGAGCATTTAAAACGTTTTTACTCATTTTAGTAAAACTCATTTTGTCATTCATTTCACTTGCTTGAGCAATTTTTTGGGCCATTCTTTCAAAAAATTCAGTTTCGTCAATTAAACCTTGATTTACTTGGAATAAGTTTGCAAAATATTCAGTCACACCTTCATACATCCATAAATGTTCAGACATTTGAGGGTTGTTAAAGTCAAAATATTGAATTTCGTTTGAATGGACTGTTAATGGAGTTACAATGTGAAAAAATTCATGAGAAACTACATCTTTTAATTGTTCTTGTAACATTTCTAATCCCATCATTTCAGGCATTACAACTGTTGTTGAAGTTGGGTGTTCTAAAGCTCCAAATCCTTTAGCATCTTTTGCTTGCATATCAGAAAGATATAACAAGATGGCATATTTTTTAGTTGAATTGAATGCGCCTAAGAAATTCTTTTGCGCTCTCATCATTGTTTCCATATTAGGAGTAATGTCTTTAGCAGTATATTTTCCTGTTGGAGAATAAACGCTTATGATGATTTCCATGTCGTCTACCATAAATGAAGTAAAGTCTGGCTTAGAATACATTAATGGCATTTCAACTAAAGTTGCATATTTTGAACTGTTGAATACATCTTTTGTGTCTGAATTATCTAAATCTACCATTGCAGATACACCTAATAAGTTTGCAGGATGAGTCACTGTCATTTTATATGGAGTTTCCGTTTTTCCGGCAAAATAACCTACAAAACCGTGCGTATTTAACATGAAGTTTTCGCCTGCTTTGATATTTGTTCCAGCAGGAGAAAAAACATCTTCACTTTTTCCAAAACCACCGCCGCCTTCAGTATCGTAAGTATCGTTTACTAAATAAGTGACTTTTGATAGTTTAGTTGCGTCTGAAATTGAATAAGAATTTTCATCAATTTTAGTAACGCGCAAACCATTACCTTTTGTATCAAATGCTTTGAAGTTTTCGATGAAACGACCGTAATCATCTTCAGAATAAGTTCCAGGAACTGTTTTTGGGATATGAAAAGTTGCTGTTTCAGAAGTAAAACTAGGTGCAATAATAGACACCATTACTTTATCGTCTTTTACATTTACTAAATCGATCGATACGTCTACTACATCTATTTTTGGAGTAGTTTGAGCTGTTTTACAACTCCAAAAAAAGGTTGCTACAGCAAGGCTTAAAATTATTTTTTTACTCATGATTACATTTTTTGTAGATAGGATTTCGTGAATCTTTGATTTCATTTTTTTACTATTGATTGTATATAAGTATGGGTTTATTGAAATTTGTTACATCATATATAAAAAAAATGCTCTTGAAATTCAAGAGCATTTTGCTTTAATCAAATTTATTTTTAAAGTAATATTTACTATCTAAATCATCATCTTCAATAGGATTGAATTTTTGAGGTTTTGGTTTTGGTTTATTTGCCGCTACCTTTTTTTTCCAAAGTTCAAAGTTGTCTTTGTTTAAACGCATTCGCATTAATTCGGTTACTTCTTTTTCAGAAACACCAAATTCTTTTTTAATTATATCAAAAGGCTTTTTTTCCTCTTGCGCCAAAGTAACAATTCTTTCTAATGATTTGTTATCTAATTCTGTTTTTCCTTTCTTTTCCATCAGATGAAAAAATTATTTATTTTTAAGTTGATAGTTCAATATTATAAAAAAAAATAAAATAATAAAAATCTACGATAAATTTTTTTACAAAATAGTTCTAAAGGTTAAGTTTATTCTTTCTTTTTTTTGTTTTGTAGCTTTTGGGATTTGATGTTTGTAATAAATTTGACTTCCTTTTTTCATTATTAATAAACTACCGTGTTTTAAAATTAATGATTGTTTGGCTTCTTTATTAGTATTGTGTTTTAATTGAAAAACCCTTTCTTCTCCTAAACTAACCGAGGCAATGATTGGGTCTCTCCCTAATTCCTTTTCATTATCGGCATGCCACCCGTTAGAGTCTTTTTCATTTCTATAATTATTGAGTAAAACCGTTGTAAAAGAATGATTACAAGTTTCTTCTACTTTTTCTTTTATATAAGTGAGTAAAGGATTCCAATAATGTGGGTGCATTATGATATTAGAATAAGAGTAGGGTTTTCCTTCGTTTCCATATAATGCAGTTAATCGTGGTTGTAAATGTGTTTTTCCAAAAACTGTAATTTCATCTTGCTGCCAAGGAGTTTCATTTAAAAGTTTTTTAAAAAGTTCATCTGCTGTTTCTTTCGAGAAGAAATTAGGATAATATTCAAAAACAGCATCTGGAAGGTTTAAAGTTATTTTTTCGTTTGGAAATAAATCTAACATTTTATAAAGTGTATAAAAAGGCCCAATACATTAGAATTAATTGTAGAGGTAATCTTAGTAATAATATCCATTTTGGTAGTCCTAATTTAGCTTTATCATTTTGATACATATAAATATTAGCCGGAAAAACGGCAATTAATAAAGCTATTATACCCCAAGCTGCATAATTAGAAGTAAGTGAAAAGCAGACCAAAATGCCTAGTAGTATTTCTGCAATACCACTTAGTTTATTTAATAAATTAGGGTTAGGTAAATAGTGTGGGATAATTTTAAGGTATAAGCGAGGTTGTCTAAAATGATTTAGACCAGCCAAAACATAAATTATCCCCATTACATATTGATGCCAAGGTAAAGTCATACAAAATTAATTTGTAACGAATTTATCTAAAATATAAATAAGGAACTATTTTTTATTGAAATTAATGTTCATTATTACAATTGCAGTAATGATTAATACAATTCCAATCCATTGTGAAAAGACAACTGTTTCATTTAATAAAAAGTATGCCATTAAAACAGATACAGGTAGTTCTAACGAAGAAACAATACTTCCAAGTCCAATTCCAGTTTTTGGAAAACCTGCATTTAAAAGCATTGGTGGAATAATAGTTCCAAACAGCGCCAAGAATATTCCATAGTTACCAAAAATAGCAAAGTTAAAAGGTCTGTTTTGTGTATAAAGACTAAAGATTAAAACAATTACAGCTCCACCTAAAAGCATAAATAAGCTTCGTTGAGCAGAAGAAATACCAAGTGCAACTTTATTTGCTGTAAACATTGTTGTTGTAAATGAAGCTGCTGCTAACATTCCCCAAAAAATACCTACTGCGTTTAATTCAACTTCATTAAACAAAATATTTGTTGCTAAAAGAGTTCCTATTAAAACTACAAAAACGGCAATTGTTTTTTGTTTTGAAGGTGCTTTTTTGTCTAATATCCATTCTAGTAAAACGCCCATCCAAACCGTTTGCATTAGCAATACAATTGCAATAGAAACGTCAATGTATTTTACACATAAATAGTAAAAAACACTAGTCGTTCCTAATGAAGTTCCTGCTAACATTAAGTTGAATATGTTTTTTGGTGTTGCTTTTACTACCTCTTTTTTATTTTTAAATTTTTGGAATACATTAATTAAAAGAATTCCAATAATTCCATATACAAATTGAGAAGTAGTTACTTCTGCGGTTGTAAATTTCTCAGCATCTAAATAGGCTAATTTTACAAATGTAGCTAACATTCCATAGCTGGTTGCGCCTAAAGCAACTAAAAATACTCCTTTTACTATTTCATTTTTCGACATGTCTCATTTTTTTAAGGGGCGCAAATATAGTTGAAACCAATTAGTTTTATAGAATTTTATTAAAATAATCCATTTAAAGCAGTGTTTTTTATACCAATTAGTGTTGGATTAAAGTCTAATTGCTGTTTTAGTATAGAAGCATAAACACTTCTAAAATCTATTTCGTGTTTTAAATCGCCATTGTCTAAATCTTCTAAATTTGGATTGTTTCCAATAACATTTCCTTTGTTATTTCCTCCTATAACAAACATTGGTGCTGCGGTACCATGATCTGTACCGTTGCCGTTATCTTTTACTCTTCTTCCAAATTCTGAAAATACAACAATTGTAACATAGGGTAGTAGTTGCGACTGCTTTAAATCTAAATATAAAGTATAAACCGCATCGTTTAATTCTGAAAGTTTATTTTGATGAATGTTTAACTGATTGTCATGTGTATCGAAACCACCTAATGAAGTATAATATATTTTAGAATTTAAATTTCCTTTGATTAATCGGGCAATCCATTTTAAATTTTTTGCTATTCCGGTTTTAGGATATGAAATTTCAATTTTAGAATTAAGTAATGCTTTTTGAATTTCATCTGAACCTTCAGTAACTGAATTAGCAATTTTGCGAACAAAGTCTAATTGTGGATTTTCAGATAGTTTTAAATTTTCATCAGAATTATTTCTAATTTTAAAACGGTTTGGATCTTTTACTGTTATAGAATTAGGCTGAATTCCTTTCAAAGCTAAATTGTCTATAGAATCTAAATTAATTCCGGCTGTAGGTTGATGTTCTTTGCATTGTAAATCAAGATATTTTCCTAGCCAACCTTCATTTATATATTCATTTGCAGAGGAAGCAGTTTGCCAAATTTCTTGACTTCTAAAGTGCGAGCGATTTGGTTCTGGGTAACCAACATTTTGAATTACCGATAAATCACCAGCTTGTTGCATGGTTGCAAAACCTTTAAGCGCAGGGTGAAAAGCCATGCCTTTATTTTTACTTACTACATCATTTTTTGCAATCCCAATTTTTGGGCGTAAGTCATAATACAATGGGTTTTCAAATGGAATAAATGTATTCAATCCATCATTCCCTCCATTTAATTGAATAAAAATTACACTTTTTTCATGTAATAAAAATGTATTTTGTGCGCTATAAGCATGTAGGAAACTCGGCAATAATAAAGTTCCTCCAGTATAAGTTCCTGTTAATTTGAAAAATTTTCTACGATCCATAATTATTTAATTTAAATTAATTGGAATTCAGGGAGTTTAGTAATATAATTGAATAAACGTAAAACTACTTGGTCTGCATTATCACTATGAGTATCAAAATCATATTTAATAATGTTCTCCATATCTTTTTGAATGTTTTCATCAACTGTAAACAATAATCTATCAGATAATTCTTTGATTATAGCTTTGTTGTTACTGTTTTGATTCCAATTTACTTTAACCTTGATTTTTTCTAAGGAAATTTTAGGTTCATCTTCTAAGTTTTTAAAAACTCTTCTGTTAATGTTATTTCCACTGCATAATAAATCGGTTACATTGTTACGTTGCAAATAAATTTGTGAAGTTAGCCAATTGTTTCCGCCACCCCATCCTTTTACATTTGGTTGATTCATTAAATCCATTCCTTGCTGTTTTAAAAAGAATACCAACATTTCTTGATTGAAATTATGAATGTTTAATTGATCAATTATTTGTAACGAATAGGTAAGTGGGTCTTTTATTTTACTTCCTGAGTTGTTTTTGGTAAATTCTTCGGTAAAAATTTTAAAAAGTAAAGGTTGAATTTCAAAATCTACCTTTCTAAAATAATCTCCATAGTACTTAATTAATTCTTTAGAAGGATTGTCGTAAATGAACCATTTTAATAGTTTTTCAGTAATTAAATAAGGTGTTTTTTCTTGTTTAAAAATAATGTCTACCAAATCATTGGCTTTAAAAACACCTTTTTGACTAAAATAAATAACTTCATCGTTATCTTCTATTCGTTTTCGATATGCTGCTTTTTCATTTCCAATAGTTAAACCTGCAAGAGCTTTTGCTCCATTTTTAATATCTAGTTCAGAATAATTACCTATTCCTATCGTAAACAGTTCTAATAATTCTCTACTTAAATTTTCATTTAAAGCTCCTTTTTTATTGTCTACATTGTCTAAATATTTAACCATTGCATTGGTTTCAATCACTTTTTTAGTGAGCTCTTTAAAATTGCCAAAAGCATTTTCTCTAAGAATCATATTGTGTTGGTATACCCAATAGTTTACTTTTACTTTTTGAAGAGTTGAAACAAAATGATTGTGCCAAAAACAAGTCATTTTTTCTCTTAGCGGAAACTCTTCTTCTTGCATTTTAGATAGCCACCATTTTCTTAATTCAATTCCTGTTTTAGCTTGTTGTTTAATTAAGATTTCTACTTTTTCTTGAGGCAAATTTTTTATTTTTTGGCGTAATGTTTTTAATTCTTCAATGGTTTTAGGTTCTTGTTCTAATAATTGGGGAACTAAATAGTCTATTTTAGAAGAAAAGGATTTATTTAAAAATGCTTCAATTCCTATTTTCTGTATTGCTGAGCTTTGTTTATTGCTGAATCCTAAACGTAAGGACCATAAAGATGAAGTATTCATAACCAAACTTTTTATATTATTTAGACTTTATTTTATAGGAATGGTTTAATTCAAAAAAAAATCCTTAATGCTTTTCTATACATTAAGGATTTCTTATAAATAACTAACCTTATCTTCTACGCGTTTTTGCTCTTTTCTTAACAATTTTAGCTTTCCTGTTATTGGTTTTTTTAACCACTACTACTTTTCTTCTAGGTTGGTAGATTTTTTTTGCAGCAACTACTCTGTGCGTTTTAGTTCTATGGAAATGTACACTATGTTTTGCACAACGTTTTTTAAAAATCACAAAACTTGTTCTTTTCCATGGTTTCCAATATGAAGGATATTTGTTCCATCTGTATGGTGATTTCCAAACAACATATCTTGGATGATACATGAATTTTACGCATGGCCAAAACCATACGTTTGCAATGATTCTATATGGGTTGACAATAGGTTCTTTAGGTCCGTATTGGCTTGTTTCTATTTTGTTGTCTACTTCAAAAGGTTCTGCAAAAACATTTATCCCATACAAACTTTCATCTCCTTCTATTTGTAAGATAGCCTTTTCTTCTCCTGTTTTTTCTATACCAATTGTAGCAATGTCTTGTATGTCTTTTTCATTTATATAGGTAGAAAGGATTAGGATATGAGTATCTCCTTCTTTTATAGATTCTACGTTTATATAATCTATTTCGTCATCGTTATTTAAATCAATATTATTTACACTATTGTCTTCGGTATTAATTAATTTTTCAAATTCTTCTATTGAATTTGATTTTTTAAACATTTCTAAGGCTCCTTCTAAGCTGAAATTCTCACCTATTTGTTCGGTTTTTTCTTGAGCATAATTTATTGCTATACCCAATGTTACCAATAAAACTGTAACGATATTTTTCATATTAATTGATTTAGATGAATATTACTATGTATAGTATTAAGACAGATTAACTTTTAAAAGGTTTAATTGATTGTATAAAAAAAGCCTCTTCTAGTCTTAGAAGAGGCTTTTTTTAAGTGTTTTCTTTTTACAAACTTACATTATAAACATTTCCATCAGAATGTGTGTAAGTGGCTTGATTGTCACAAGTGTTGTCTCCATAATCTAGAATACCATCTAAATAAGAACCTTGAAGGTTTAATTGACCTTGTGAAATATAATTACAAGAATATTTTTTAATTAATGTTTCAACAACTGTTACCGTAAGTGTGCTTCCGTTTGGTTTTGTTACTGTATGATTACCAGACAAAACTTCATAAGTATTGTCTCCTAGAGTTAATGTTCCTACACCTTCCGTTTGTTGTACAGTTCGACTACCGTAGAAAGTATATTCTACTCCAGTTAAAGTTGTTAGTTTTCCGTTAGTAACCGTTCTGTTCCATCTAGGAATTGCAGTGTTTGTGGTAGTGTTTTCATACACAACAGTTCCTTCTAACTTTCTGTTGTTTACATAATAATTATTTGAACGAGTAATGGTCATTGTACTTCCATATTCAATAAAATAATTTGAAAAAGTAATTGTAATTATTCCTGAGCGAAGAATACCATTGTGTAAACATCCAGTTCCAAAATCTACAGTGAATGTTTTAGGAAATTCACCTATATTAGGATTGTCTACAGAAACATCCGCACATGTAGCATATATAGATTGAAAATTTGTACCATTTCTATCTGAATAACTAGAATTTTCATTTGCCACATCTACACCAGCATTAAAATCTAATTCATTTCCAAAATCAATTTGTGCATTTGCAGCAAGAAGTTCCGTATCCACAGCAATATCTTCGTCTTTATTGCAAGAAACTAGCATTGTACTTAAAGCTAAAAAGCTTCCAAACACATACGTTTTTAAATTTTTCATAATCATTTTTTTTTAGTGTTATATATTCATTAGATGCCTTAAAAGCAAAAAGGTTTAAAAAAATGTTAAAAAAAATTAACATTTTAGTGTTTAGTACAATAAAGATAGTTTTATTTTTTAAGTTGATAAACCCAGTTTATTTTAGATAAGTTTTCGCTTTTTATTTCTCCAATTTTTATTGCGCCTAATTTTTCAACTGCTTTTTGCGAGCGATAATTTGTTTCGCCAACATGAAAATATACTTTGTTTACAAACTGAAAAGCATAGTTTATCATTAATTCTTTTAAGCTGCTGTTGTAGTTTTTGCCCCAAAATGCTCTTGAAATAAAAGTATAACCTATTACAATACTCTTTTCCACTTCGTTAAATTCATAATAACGTGAAGAACCAATTATTTCATTTGTCTTATTATTAATAACGATAAATGCCCCTTTAGATTGTATTGCATTTTCAAAAAACAATTGGAATACTTCTTTTTTATATCTGTCCTTATTAGGGTGTTGTTCCCAAAGAAGTTCATCTGAGGCTATAGCAAATAAAGCTTCAAAATCTTCTTTTTGAATAGGCTTAATGGTGATTATTTCGTTAGCTAAAGTGGGTTGTAAATTCATTTCTGTTTTATTGATGATATGTTGTAACAAATTTAGGAGAATTAGTCTAATATGAAATCAAAGTTTTAATGAATAAGTATTTAAGTTTAGTAATTGTTTTTGTTGTTACTGTTTTTACTAGTAATGCTCAAGTAGAGGAAAATAAAACTGAGAAAGAAGTTGAACTCAATGAAGTTGTAGTTGTTAAGAAAAAGAAGGCAATTGAACAAAAGGCCGATAGAACTGTTTTTGATTTCTCTGAACAACCACAATTAAATTCAGGTTCGGTTTTAGAAGGATTAAAAAAACTTCCGGGTTTAATTATTTCTGATGTTGCCGGCATGATGTACCAAGGAAAGCAATTAGAAGTTTATTTGGATGGACGACCGTTGAATATTTATTCTAATGAATTGAATTCTTTTTTAGAAGGAATGCCTGCAAACAGTATAGAGAAAGTTGAGGTTATTACGCAACCAGGAGCTGAATTTCCTGCTACTTCTGGTGGTGCAATTATTAATATTGTAACCAGCAGAACAGCAAAAAAATATTTAAGTGCCACGTATTCATCAGGTGCAAATTTTACCGATTATGATAAAACAAGAGTTCGTTTTAATAACAGCTTGCTTTTAAATGCTAGAAATAACTATTTTGGATGGCAAATTAACATTGGTCAAAACTATAGAGAAAGTGCGCAATGGTCTACAGTAACAAATCAACCAACAGCAAGTCCAAGTGTTGTTTTGTCTGACACAGATGCAGATAGAATAGGGAGAAGTACATATGTAAAATCGGCATTAAAGTTCAATTTAAAAAGAGATCGATTGTTGTTGAATTATGACATGAATTTTAATAATAACGATGCTTATACGTTAGCCAATGGTTTTGGTTTTACTTCGGATGATTTTAGTAAGACCAAAAGTAATAGGCAAGATGCTTTAATTACCTATCAAAAATATTTTGAAGATATAACTAAAAAGTTAGAATTCCGTTTTAACTTTAATCGCAATTCATCTGTTTTTAATTTAGATTCAAGAATTACAAATGCTTCCATTTTAAATAATTCTAGTTTTCAAGATTATTTAAATTTTAAAATTGATTATTCTCAAGAAATAAAACTTTTAGACCAAAGTAAATTTAGTGTTGGAACTTTAATAGACGAACTTTCTTTTGAAGCAGAGAGCGATGGTATTGAAAATTTAAATTATACAAGAAGAACAGTGGCTGCTTACGCAGAACTTCAGTCCGATTATAAAAACTTTAAATTCATTTTAGGAAGTAGGGCAGAAGATTATTTAATTAAAGGAAATACCGATACCGATGAATTGATTCCGTTTAAGAAATTTAAATTTTTCCCTAACGCAAGTGTTCAATATAATTTTCACCCTCAAATATTTATGAGTTTTAATTATAATAAGAAGATTAGTTTGCCAAGTACTTCGTCATTAAATCCTAATAATACCAACTATCAAAACCCTAATGTAGACTATTCTGGAAATCCGCAATTGCAACCTACTATTTTCGATAATTTCGAAATGAAAATTAGTGCTTTTGATTATGCTTTTATTGGTTATTCGTTAAGTTCGGCAAAAAATCAAGTGGTAAATAGGGTTTCTGAAAATAGTAATGCAATTTCAAATACAAGTATTAATGTACCTGAATTAAAAATTCACAATTTTAATCTTGGTTTGCCTATTCCTTATATGTTATTTACAAAAGGACTAAACGAAACCTTAAAGTTTGATTTTAACCCTGATAAAATTAATTTTTTATACGCTTATGCTGGTTATCAACTGCATGAAATTCCAGATTTGGAGACTAAAGGTTTTTGGATTTTTAATTTTATGTCGCAAATTCTGTTACCAAAAGACATTAAATTTATTGCCAATTATAACTATAGTACACCAAATGGAAATTACTATTACTTTGTTGCAAAAGAATCATTTAGTCACAGTTTAGATTTTACTTTTTCGAAAAAATTCTTAAACGATAATTTATCTGTTGCTCTTAATTTTGATGATATTTTAAATACCAATAGACAAGGTTTTGGTTCTGCAGGAACAGCTGTTTTATTACAGAGTAAATATGACACAAGACGAATTGGATTTACGCTGAATTATAAAATTCCAACAAAAAACAAATTGGCAAAAGTTGATTCTAATTTATTGAATAATGATAAAAAAGAAGAAGGCGGTTTAATTGGGAATTAAGAAATTAAGCTCTTTTTTTACAAGTATTTTAACAATACATTTTTCTGTTTTTTTATACCTTTATAGAGCAATTTAGTTTAAAATGTCATTAAGTATTAAAAATAGAGAAGAATTTTTAAATGTAATTTCACATGCTGTTGGAATTGTATTGGGTATTTTTGGACTTGTTTTTTTGTTATTAAAAAACAGAGAATTAACCAGTTTTAGCACTTTAAGTATCGTTATTTATGGTTTTTGTTTAATTGCACTTTACACAGCTTCAACTGTTTATCATGCTATTTCTCACGAGAAGAAAAAGCAAAAAGCACAAATTTTTGATCATATTGGTATTTTCTTATTAATAGCAGGAACGTATACACCAATTTGTTTGGTTACTTTAGAGAAAACTACTGGTTGGACACTCTTTTTAGTAATTTGGAGCATTGCCGCTTTAGGATTAGTAATGAAGTTGTTTTTAACCGGAAAACTTGATAAATTATCGTTGCTTATTTATTTAATTATGGGCTGGTTGGCTGTAGTTGAATATGAGCAATTAATAAATTTATTATCTGTTGAAGCTTTGTTTTACTTAGCTCTTGGCGGAGTTTTATATACTTTGGGGACTATTTTTTATGCATTTGAAAAAATTCCGTATGGACATTTCATTTGGCATTTATTTGTACTTGGCGGAAGTATTTCTCACTATTTTATGATTTATAATATTGTGTAAAATAGAAAAACCTGCAAAGAGTTTAAATCCTTGCAGGTTTAGTATAAAATTTATTTTTTTCTTTTCTCTTATTTTAACGTTTCAAAACTACGTTTTACAAAAGAAGTCAATTCTTCACCTTTTAATAAGCCTTGAGAAAGTTTAGCTAAATCCAACGCTTGTTTTACTAATGTTACTTTAGATTCATCATTATTAGAACTTAAAATAGAAGAAGCTAGTTCAGAATTGGTATTGACTACCAAATTATACATTTCTGGCATATTTCCCATTCCAAACATTCCGCCACCGCCAGACTGACTCATTTCTTTCATTCTTCTCATGAATTCTGGTTGTGTAATCATAAACGGAGCCGCGTTGCTGTCCATCGCTTCCATTTGTACAGCATATTTTTCTTTTGGCACAAGAGTTTCTAAAATATTTTTTAAAGATGTTGTTTCTTCTTCTGATAATTTAGAAATTTGATTTTCTTCTTTCTGAATTAGCTTGTCAATATGATCGGCATCTACACGAGCAAAAGTTAAGTTTTCATTATCAGCTTCTAATTTTTGAATTAAATGCGAAACAATTGGCGAATCTAATAAGATAACTTTGTATCCTTTTTCTTTAGCAATTTCAATATAACTATGTTGCGCTTCTTTATTAGATGCATATAACACGACTAATTTTCCGTCTTTATCTGTCTGAGTATCTTTAGTAGCTTCTTTTAATTCTTCTAAAGTAAAATACTTATCATCAGTAGTTGGATACAATGTAAAGGCACCTGCTTTTTCATAGAATTTTGGTTCCGAAAGCATTCCGTATTCCAATACAATTTTAATATCGTTCCATTTTTTTTCAAAATCTTCACGGTTTTCTGTAAACAAAGCCTTCAATTTATCGGCAACTTTACGCGTAATGTAGTTAGAGATTTTCTTTACATTACTGTCTGCTTGTAAGCCAGAACGCGATACATTTAATGGAATATCTGGCGAATCAATAACACCTTTAAGCATTGTTAAAAATTCAGGTACAATTCCTTCCACGTTATCCGTAACGAAAACTTGGTTTTGGTACATCTGAATTTTATCTTTTTGCATTTGAATGTCAGCAGATAACTTAGGGAAATATAAAATTCCAGTTAAATTAAA